>JAFLUR010000099.1 GCA_022508725.1 Oscillospiraceae bacterium | reverse complement strand
AGACTTCACCCGTCAGTTAACCTCGGAATTATCAAGTTCCTCGGTTTTGAACAGGTATTCAAAAACAGTCTTACAACGCTTCCCATGGGCGGCGGCAAGGGCGGCTCGGATTTCGATCCCAAAGGAAAGAGCGACGCCGAGGTTATGAGATTCTGTCAGAGCTTTATGACAGAGCTTTCAAGACACATAGGCGCGGATTGCGATGTTCCCGCCGGTGACATCGGTACGGGCGCAAGAGAGATCGGATATATGTTCGGTCAGTACAAGCGCCTGAGAAACGAATTTTCGGGAGTTCTTACCGGAAAGGGTCTTACCTACGGCGGTTCTTTGGCAAGAACGGAGGCTACCGGCTACGGTCTTTGCTACTTTACCGATGAAATGCTCAAAGCCAACGGAAAGAGCTTTGACGGCAAGACGGTCGTTATCTCGGGTTCGGGAAATGTTGCTATCTATGCGACTCAAAAAGCGACCGAGCTCGGCGCAAAGGTGGTTGCGCTTTCCGATTCAAACGGTTATATCTATGATCCGGACGGTATCGACCTTGCCTGCGTAAAGCAGCTTAAAGAGGTTGAGAGAAAGAGGATCAAGGAGTATGTCAATACACATCCCAATGCGAAATATACAGAGGGCTGCTCGGGAATATGGACGATCAAGTGTGATATAGCTCTTCCGTGCGCGACACAGAACGAGATCGACAAGGCAAGCGCCGAAACTCTTGTAAAGAACGGATGCTTTGCGGTTGCGGAGGGCGCGAATATGCCCTCGACGCCGGAAGCTATCGAAGTATATCTTAAAAATAACGTTCTTTACGGACCGGCTAAGGCTGCAAATGCGGGCGGCGTTGCAACATCGGGTCTTGAAATGAGCCAGAATTCCGTCAGATATTCATGGTCGTTTGAAGAGGTTGACGAGAAGCTTCACAATATCATGAAGCAGATATTCAAGTCATGCGATGAGGCGGCTAAAGAATACGGTCTTGAGGGCAATTACATGGCGGGCGCAAATATTGCCGGCTTCCTCAAGGTTGCCGAGGCTATGAAGGCTCAGGGCTGCGTTTGATAACGCTGTTTTCGATCGATTTTTTACCGAAGATAAAGAAACACCGGTTTATTCGGTGTTTCCCGATATACACAAAAATTTCATATGGATAAAACTTTTTCCGAAAAAGGCGCTCCCGGTCGGGGAGGGCCTTTTTGGAATTGAGGGTCAAAAAAATATTGGATACGGAGGATTTTTATGAAAAAACAGATTTTCCTGAGCTTTCTGCTGTCGGCGGCAATTTTATTCGCGGCTTTGCCCGCTTTTGCCGCCGGAGAGGAGGAATATGAGGAGCCGGCTGTGTATTATTCCGATGATTGGGATATGGGTATTCTTACGGATGATGCAACCGATGACGCCGCTCTTGAGGAAGAGATAAACAAAATAGCGGCAGAGACGAACGTGGGCGAGAGGGATGAATCGTTTACGGACAATATCAACATATATATGAACTGGGGCACGGTAAGTCCGCTTTATTCGCTTTTGAATGTGTATACCGACATTGATGAAGCAAAGGCGAACGGCAGAGCTCCGACAAAGAGCTTTATGTGGTTCGAGCGCGCGACAACGGCAAATGAAAAGCTGCTGCCGGAGAATGTTACGCTTATGAACAATATAGACGCGAAATACAACAACGGAGCAAATAATGCGGAGAACACAAAGCAGTGTATGGGCTTTGTAAAAAAGGTATATGAAACATACCCGAACGCGCATTTCACACTTTTCACGGACGATCTGCGCGCGCAGTACGAATTCCTTTTGATGAATTACAACGGTATTCCGCATGACCGGTACAATGTGGTTCTCGGCACCGACGGTACCGCCACATATACCAACATAAAGAAATATCTGTATTCGGACTCAAATCCCGCCGATGTGGAGGAGACGCTTGACAAGGTGGAAAGCAACTGGAACTATTACGAATACTGGTACAATGAATACAAGAGAAGAATAACGGAGCATCGTGTGGATCAGGCGAGATTTCTTAACAATAACGGCGGAGCGGCGTTCGTTATGTGGGCGGAAGCGTCACAGGATAACGTGGAGTATTGGCTGCAATGGCCGGAGCTGATAGTGTCCGACGTTGAGGGACTTAACGAGATCATGCGTGAAAAAATGAATCTTGTCAAAAAGCACCATAACGATATATACGCCGGTCTTTCGGAAGACTCAAAGCGGGAATTCCTGAATCTTGTTCTCGGCGGAGCATTCAAAGGTTCGGAATATCCGGAGGATACGGATTTCAAGGCATTGTATGACAACACATATATGCCGAAATACGCACAAGGCGGAAAATATATGATAATTTCGGGAACATCGAAACCGGGCGAGGGCTCAACGGACGAGTTCGAGAAGAGAGTAAATGCGGTCATGGAATATTTCGGAGACGATTACACATATTTGTACAAGCCGCATCCCGCATGGCCCGCAAAGAGTGTTCCGGGACGCGAAGAGTTCCTTAAATCAAAGGGAATAGTCGAGCTTCCGGCACAGACGCCTATGGAGGTCCTGTTATGGACATATCCGAATGTGAAGGTAGGCGGATACAACAGCTCTCTTTATATGTCGGCAACGACGCAGGGACAGGTCAGGTTTTTCTTTACGGATAAATTCGGCAGCCTGATCGATCCTTTGCCGGATCTTTGCAGGCTCGGTATGTATCTTGATGCGGTATTGTTCAATCCCGAGCCGGACGAGGCTCTGCGCGAGCAGGTGGATATGCTGGCGGAGAATATCGATGTGGGCGAAAAGGATGAAAAATACACGGGTGATATCAACATCTATACCACCTACGGCACACTGCCCACGCTGTACGCGCTGCTTAACGTGTACAAGGATATAGATGATGCGAAAGCGGAAAACAGAGAGCCGGCGAAAAGCTATATGTGGTTTTTGCGCGGAAGTACGGCAAATGCCGAAAAATTGCCGGATAATGTCACGATAATGGCGGAGCTTTCACCGGCGCAGATATACAATTCCGGTTATGCAAAGCGTTTTATGGCATATGCGGAAAAATTGTATCAAACATATCCGAACGCGCATTTTAATCTGTTCTGCGATGATCTGAGAGCACAGTCAGAGATAACTTTCTTTACATTCAACGGTATTCCCGAAAGCAGCTACAATGTATATCTGCTTTCCGACGGAACGGGTTCATACAGCTTTATAAAGAATTATTTCTACAAGGATTCGGAGCCCGACGTCGATCCGGTCGAAACAGCCGAGGGAAAATGGGGATTGTACGAATATTGGTATAATGAATATAAGCGCCGCGCAAAAGCGGGAAATATCGATACCGGGCGTTTCCTCGCCAATAATATGGGCGCGTGCTATATCATGTACGCCGCTTCAAGCAAGGACAACATTCAATATTATTTGCAGTGGCCCGAGCTTATGATCTCCGACGATCCGTCGGTAAACGATTATCTCGAAAAGAAAATGCACAGGACAAAGACTTTCCCGAGTGAGATATATTCCGGACTTACGCCGGAGTCTCAGGATGATTTTCTTGAGGCGGTTCTGAGCGCGAGCGGTCTTACAAGGAGCGAGTATGATAATAAATATCTTTCGGGCATAAAGGACGGCAAGAAATATATGATCATCTCCGGCACGGCTCCGGGCAGTGAGGGAAATATTAAATTTGAGAGCAGAGTGGAAAATATGATGGCTTATTTCGGCGACGAATATACATATCTTTACAAGCCGCATCCGTCATGGCCGGCATCAAGCGTTGCGGGAAGAGAGGCTTATCTTGCCTCAAAGGGAATAGTCGAGCTTCCGGCGCAGACGCCCATGGAGGTAATACTTACCGCGTATCCGGAGGTCGATCTGGGCGGATACAACAGTTCGCTTTATATGTCGGCAACGGGCGAGCACGTTAAATTTTTCTTTACGGATAAATTCAGCAATCTGAGTGCTCCCTTGCCGGATCTGTACAAGCTCGGAATGTATCCGTATGCGGTATTGTTTAACCCCGGTTTGATAACTTCCGAACAGCCGAAAGCCGGTTTAAGCGTAAAAGACGGCGTCGTGTCGGCGGATAATCCGGAGCTTGTTCCCGACGGTGTGATTATTGCCGCCGTATACGGCGAGGGAGAAGAGCTTGTCGATATAAAAACAGCATTTATAAAGGACGGAGATAATTCGATCGATATAAGCGGGCTTTACGAAAAGGGCAGAGTTAAGTGTATGCTTTGGGAAAGCCTGAGCGGAATGATTCCGGCGACGGATTTTGTTTTCGCGGAGAAATGAGCGGACAAAACGGGGTGTGATGATAGGGTGATTGCCTGTATAATCAAATGAAGGGAGAAATTTATATGAATGTGTATGAGGCGATACAAAAGAGAAGAGCGATAAGAAAATTCGAGAGAAAAGATATAGATCACAACGATCTGGTAAAGCTTATCGAATGTGCGAGAGTCGCGGCATACGGCGCGAATATGCAGCCGCTTAAGTTTGCGATCATTGAGGATAAGGTCATGCTTGATAAAATATTTCCGTGCACAAAATGGGCGGCGTATCTTCCGGAAGGCACACCGGCGGAAAATGAGCGCCCCGCGGCATACATTGCGGTTCTCGGAGATAAGTCGATAAAAGCATCGGGCTTATTTGAGGTAGACGCGGGAAGCGCGGTCGCAACAATGATGCTGGAGGCGGTCGAATTGGGACTCGGCAGCTGCTGGCTCGGCGCAATCGATAAAGAGAGTATAAAAAGACTGCTCGGACTTGACGAAAATTTGACGGTCTTATATCTTCTTGCGCTCGGCTATCCCGCACAGGAAAGCAGGGTATGCGACATGAACGGCGATATTAAATATTTTGAGGACGAAAATAAGGTTATAAATGTTCCCAAGAGGAGTCTTGACGATATTATCGTAAAGCTGTAAATATATCTTGAAAATACGGTGTATTTGAGGAAATTTCCGATAAACCGAAAAAAACGCATATTTTCCCAATATTGAGATTTTTTTTGAATCGGGAGTCCTTAAAAAAATTAATATTTTTTTAATAGTAAGTACACTGAGAGTACATAACTTTATGCTATTATATACTTGTAAAAAGATTTTACAACATAACTTTCCCCTTAATATTTTTACTTCCCCTAAACGCCGCCGTCGGTTTGGACAGCGGCGTTTTTTGTTTATTAAAAAAAGTCCCGCCGATAAAAATTTCCTTTGACTTTATCGGCGGGGCTTATATTTTATTCCGTCAGATACCGTTTGCGAATTTGTCTATCAGATATCTGCCGTCGGGCTGTCTTTGCAGCATTACATAAAACGATGCTGATGTTTCGCCCGGATCGAATGCCGAAATTTCATGCGGCGTCATATTGACGGTCACGAAAATATTGAAATCGTTTGAGGATTTTAAATATTCGGTAAAGTCGATGGTGACTTCCGAAAGAGATGCTTCCGACATACCGAATACATATCCGGCGCCGAAGAATTTGCTTATGCAGTCCGGTGTGCAGAAGTTTCGCATAATATCAAATTCCTTCCGCGAAAATGCGGCAAAAAATGCGCTCACGGTATCTTCCGGATTTTTCATATCATCACTTTTAAAAACAATTTTGTTATTCCTGTCCGTAATTACCGTTCCGACAACGGTATTGTTGATCGGATTTCCGTTTTCGTCATATACGCTCATATCCTCAAAAACGCCCTGACCGGATTTTTTTAATTTATCGAATAAATCATACGGCACATATGTGACGCCGTCCTTTAGGACAGGCGCTTCCGATATTTCATCGTTTTCCGTCGAACCGTGCGAGTGTCCCGCGATATATACATACACGCTTCCGATCTGAACGCGATTGATCCAAAAATCATATTTCAAGCTTCTGTATTCTATCGGTTCTTCCGAGTATATCAAAAATTCAACATATCCGTTGAAATAAGAAATGTCGCTGATTCCCTCTGCGTTTAACATCTCTCTCAGCGGTAAATATACGGTATCGTTTTCGATAAACGGCTTGTTTTTAAGCTCGACCGTCTTTCCGCCGTTTGTGACCCGTACCGTACGACCCGCAAATCCCGACAATACCCCGCTTGCGAATACCGTCGAGGTCAGCATTGCCGCGGCGGTCACAGCCGACAATACCGACATAAATTTACCTGTTCTTCTTTTATTCTTTATCATTTCAAATCGCTTTTTCAATACTTTTTTACCGCCGCTCATTTGAGTGGTAAGCGAAATCGATCTCTCCGAGGGCAGCAGAGACAGAATGGTGCCGATATAGCTTTTTTCCTCGTCCCCGCTCATTTCGAGAGTAACCGCCATATCGCACGATATTTCACATTCCGTATTTATCTGCTTTGAAACATACCATATAACGGGATTGAACCAATGCACACATTTCGCAAGTACGACAAGCAGCTTGTATAAAATATCGCGCCGCTTAAAATGCGTCATTTCGTGGAGGAGTATGTTATGCAGCTGTTCCTCCGTAAGCTCCTTTGCCGGGAGTATGAGGGCGGGTTTAAATATTCCCGTCATAAACGGCGAGGACATATTTTCCCATACCCGCACATCGATTTTTCTTTTTGTGAAATCCGCAATTTCCGGACAGGAAACAACAACTGAATTTTTACGAATTTTCCTTATCAGCCTTATATAGCCGATAAGATTGACAAGAAGCAATATAATCGCTCCCGCGAGCCATGAATATGCCAAGATGCCTGCTCTGCCGCCGGTCATTCTCTCCGCAAATCTTGTTCCGGTTTGCAGAATATCCGTTTTGGGCGCGGTCTGTACCGGGGGGATAACATTCTCCGCCTGTTCCGGCTGCGCGTGTTGTACCGTCCGCACCTCCGGGGCAGGCATGGTATTTGCTTTTTGAGGCAGTGTAAAGCGTACCGGCAAAAGCATTGCGGCAAGCACCGTAAGCCATATATAATAATGCCACGAATAACCGAAAATCCTTTTGGTGACGGGTTTTAAAGCGGTAATGACCGCCGCCGTGCATGAGCCGGCAAGAGAAGCGATAAGCAGGGATTTCAAAATTTCACCGGTCATGGCTTCGATCCTCCTTATCTTCAAAAATTGCTCTCAATTCCTTTATATCATTATCCGAAAGTGTTTCCTCCTCAAAAAGAGAGGCAATTAAATTTTGCGCCGAACCGTCAAACAAATTCCGGATAAGATTTTTTACCTGTGATTTTTTATATTCCTTTGCCGTCAATACAGGCGTATAATACTGCGCTTTGCCCCGTTTTTGGGCGGACAATGCGCCCTTTTCGACAAGCCTTGCGAGAAATGTTGCGATGGTGGTGCGTTTCCAGCCTTTATCTTCAACGGCTTTTCCTATTTCCGCCGAGCCTATCGGTTCTCCGGCTTTCCATACCGCTTTCATTATTTCAAGCTCCGCTTCACCGATGTTAATATTTTTGTTGATGTTTTTTTGTGACATTGAGAACACCTCCGTACAAAGTATGTCTACTCTTGCAGACATATATAGTCTACCATAGTAGACATACTTTGTCAAGGCTTTTTTACGGAATTTTTATAAGAGCCTGTTTAGTATTGATGCTCCAACTGACTCTTGAATTTTTCTGCTTGCTCAAGCTGTGAAATTC
>JAFLUR010000098.1 GCA_022508725.1 Oscillospiraceae bacterium | reverse complement strand
GAATATCTTTGATAAACAAAGCGAAAGCGGAGCCGGCAAAAGCGATCGAATACCTCGAACAGGCGCTTGTATATCCTCACAATCTCGGCGAGGGAAAGCTTATCGGAAATCTCGACAACGATATTTATTATATGCTCGGAAAATTGTATGAGGACAAGGAAAAATCGGATTGGGCATACAAAATGGCGGCGAGGGGCGAGTTTGAACTTACATCCGCCATGTATTATAACGACCGGCCGCCGGAGATGATGTACTATGCGGCAAAGGCGCTTGAATCGCTAGGCAGCGGTGACGAGGCTCAAAAACGGTTTGATATGTTTATCGAATATGCGAATACTCACATGGACGACGATGTGAAAATCGATTACTTTGCGGTATCTCTTCCCGACTTTTTGATCTTCGAGGCGGACTTGAACAAGAAAAATAAAGTACATTGTTTATATATGGCGGCGCTCGGCCGACTCGGCAAAGGCGATGTCGATGCGGCAAAGGAATACGCTCAAAAAGGATTTGCTCTTGACAAATGTCATGCGGGGTTTTATAATATATTAGGAAAATAAGTTAATAAAAAATGCGGCAAGGCTTGGTTTCAAGTCTTGTTTGCGTTTCCGAAATAAAAGAGAACGGGAGAAAACGTATGACAGACAATAAAGAATTAAGGAAACTCATTATTCCGCTGATTCTTGAACAGATGCTTGCCGTGAGCGCCGGTATGGTCGATACGATAATGGTTTCAACTGTGGGAGAGGTCGCGGTTTCGGGAGTGGCTCTCGCCGATAATATCAACAGACTTATCATTCAGGTAATGGCGGCCTTTGCCGCAGGAGGAATTGTTATAAGCAGCCAATATTACGGCAGCGGAAATATATCGAGAACAAAACATACCTGCGCTCAGCTTGAAACGCTTATGGCGATTTTTTCGATCGTAACGGCGCTGTGCTGTATTGTTTTCAGTCGCGGCATACTCGGCGCAATTTTCGGAAGTATCGAAAAAGATGTTATGACCGCCGCAAATACATATCTGATCGTCACTGCAATCTCGTATCCGTTTCTCGGAATGTACAATGCGGGTGCGGCAATTTTACGCAGTCTCGGAAACAGCAAAATAAGCATGAATATAAGTGTTGTAATGAATATCATAAACGTCGGACTTAACGCGCTGTTCGTATTTGTTTTCAAATGGGGCGTACTCGGCGTGGGACTCGCCACTCTTGCGGGACGCATCGCAGCCGCGGCAATGATGAAGAAAATAACCGTGTCTGCGAAAAATCCGCTTAAAATCACCGATATCAAAGACTACATCCCGGAGTTTTTTTATATAAAAAGGATACTTAAAATAGGTATTCCGAGCGGAGTGGAAAACGGAATGTTTCAAATCGGAAAGCTTTTGGTCGTAAGCATGATTGCAGCTCTCGGAACCGATGCCATTGCCGCCAACGCAATAGCATACCAAGTAATAGATTTTCCGAATATACCCGGATCGGCTGTCGGATTGGCACTGGTCGTTGTTGTCGGGCAAAGCATAGGCGCGGGCAAAAATGACGCTGCCGTTGCCGACTCGAAAAAGCTGCTCAGGATCGCATACTTGGGAGATTGGATATGCAAGATAATATTATTTGTTACCGCACCGTTTATCGTATCGGTTTTTTCGCTGTCCGACGGAGCGCATTCAATTGCGGTCACCGTCATTAAATGCTTTGCGATAGCGTCGCTTCCCGTGTGGCCGCTCAGCTTCACACTGCCAAATGCACTGCGCGGCGCGGGTGATGTGAATTTCACAATGTCCGTAAGTATCGCGTCAATGTGGCTTTGCAGAATTGTTATAAGCTATATACTGATAAACCGGTTTGATCTCGGCGTTCTCGGCGTCTGGCTCGGTATGTTCGCCGATTGGTATGTGAGAGGGATATTCTATACTTGGCGATTTGCGTCAAAAAGATGGCTTAAAAAGAAAGTCATATGATTTTTTGAAAATTTTTAAAAATATATTGACATTTTTCAATATATCGCGTATAATAACATACATATAAGCTTGAATTTGGGGTGAAAATGTGAACTCATATGCTCAAACGGCGCGGATATTCAAGGCGCTCAGTGATGAAAACAGAGTAAGGATACTCGAAATACTTAAAAGCGGTGAAAAGTGCGCCTGCAAGCTTCTTGAAGAACTGAATGTTACACAGCCCACATTATCGCATCATATGAAAATATTATGCGACTCCGGCATTGTTGACAGCCGAAAGGACGGAAAATGGACCTATTACAGAATTTCAAAAAGCGGACGCGACAATGCCATGCGGATATTTGCCGAACTTACGGAAATAACCGGCGGCGATGACGAGCCGGGGCATCGGTAAACCGGATCGGGGAATAAAGTCATCTTAAGTGTGTCGGATGATTTTATTAAAACAAATATATTGATAAATCTAAATATATAAATTTTATGAGGTAAACGGTTTATGGAATCATTAAGAGCAGGTTGGGATTTTTTTCAAAACCAAATCTTGGGTATGACATGGCTGAACATATTGATCGGTAATATTCTGTCCGCCTGCGGATTGAACACAGATAACAGAATAGGCGCAAGTATCAGGTTTCTTCTTTATGACACGATTAAAATCACGGTTCTTCTCGGAGTTCTCATAATGATAATTTCATATATACAGAGTTATTTTCCGCCGGATAGGACGAAAAAAATACTCGGACGATTTCACGGGCTCGGCGCAAGCTGTTTGGCAGCATTGCTCGGAACCGTAACTCCCTTTTGCTCATGCTCTTCAATCCCGCTTTTTATGGGATTTACAAGCGCGGGACTTCCTCTCGGCGTGACCTTTTCTTTTTTGATATCCTCGCCTATGGTGGACTTGGGTTCTCTCGTTCTGCTTATGAGTATATTCGGCTTTAAAGTCGCCGTTGTGTATGTGGTCGTCGGACTGATAATTGCCGTTGCCGGCGGAACGATCATCGAAAAGCTGCGTCTTGAAAACGAAGTGGAGGATTATATAAGAAATGCAACCGCCATTGATGTGCCGCAGGACGAATTGCATTTTAAAGACAGGATAAAATATTCGTGGGAGCAGATGGTATCTACCGCAAAAAAGGTCATACCGTATATATTGGTCGGTGTGGCAATAGGCGCGGTCATTCATAATTGGATACCCGAGGATATTATAATAAAGGCATTGGGTAACAACAATCCGTTGGGAGTTGCGGTTGCAACTATTTGCGGCGTTCCCATGTATGCGGATATTTTCGGCACAATTCCGATTGCCGAGGCTCTGCTCGGTAAAGGCGCGCTGCTCGGTGTTGTCCTGTCCTTTATGATGGCGGTAACAACATTGTCTCTGCCGTCTGTGATAATGCTCAAAAAAGCGGTAAAACCGAAACTGCTCGGAATATTTATCGCAATTTGCACTCTCGGCATTATCATTGTGGGATATTTCTTCAACGCCGTTCAAGGGTTATTGGTTTAGGCTGTAGTTTATACAAAATTAAAATAAAGAAAGGATGATTTGTTATGGCATTGTTTGGTTTGGGTAAGAAGACGGAGGGAGAGGAAAAAAAATCCTCTTGCTGCGGGACTGGCTGTGATTGCGCCGCACCGGAAACTCCGGCAGGTGAGTGCTGCGGCGAAAAGGTTGACGGTATCTGCTGTATAAAGGTGTTGGGTGCAGGTTGTAAATCCTGTCATGAACAGTACGAAAACGCCAAAAAAGCGGCGGAAAATCTCGGGCTCTCGATAGAGGTCGAGTACATCACCGATATGCCGAAGGTGATCGGGTACGGCGTTACCGCCATGCCGGCTATCGTTGTCAATGAAAAGGTCGTATCGCAGGGTAAGGTTTTGAAAACCGCCGATGTGGAAAAATTATTAAAATAGGTGAATAATTATGGAGGATTTATACGGCGTAAAAATAATATACAGACATACGGTTGATGATGAGGAAAGCTCAACTTTTTTGAGGAACAAATTTTGACCGTGAAAGCCGATTCGTTTGACGAGGCATATCAACACGCCGAAAAATACGCAGTCGAAGCTTGCGACGATCATATAAATCCGTACGGACAACGCGTAAGGACCGAAATATACGGTATCACCGATTGCTTTCTTGCGTTTGACGAAGAATACGGCGTCAGAGAAGTATATTCAACGATAACCCGGAACAAAACGAATTTAAGCAATGATGAATTTGTCGATATGCTGGTTTATCAATGTGACAAAAATGAATTATATATTTTAAGATATGAAGAATTTAATAAGCCGGCGGATATTTCGGAAGAATAATTTGATATGAATGTCAAAAACAGCGGTATGGGATTTTTTGAAAGATATCCGGTATGCCGGCATTTACGGAAATTTCAAATAAAACGAATGACCGGTTTGAATGATAAATATAAAAAAATAAGTGCGGCCGCCGATTATGACCGCGCTTATTTTTTACATTGCCGATCAAGCAAAGACGTATTTCGTTTTACAAAACGGATTGGCTTGCCCTGTACCTATCCGGTGTGGTTCCCACCTGCTTTTTAAAATGACATATATAATTGCTTTCGGATAAAAAACCGCACAGCAGAGAGATTTCGTTTATCGGTTTATCGGTTGCGGTAAGCAGCGCTTTTGAGCAATTTATCCGGTAGTTTGTTATGTAATTGTACGGCGAATGTCCGGTCGCTTTCTTGAATTGTCTTGTAAAATGATACTTTGACATATGCGCCGTTTTTGCAAGAATATCGACCGAAATATGCTTGTCGTAATTTTTATCGATATATGAAAACACATCGAGAAAAGCGGGCTTCAGATTTATCGCGTTCTGCGCGGACGAAACAAGCTGATACAATGCGTTATGGATATCGCGTCCCTGCTTTGCCACCGAAAGGCTGTAGTTGTTTACTGCCGATTTTTGTATATCGTTGAAAAGTCCTATCAAAACCTCCGGATCGTCTATTACCGCGCCTGTCGGTGACAGTGTTTGCAGCTGCTCATATATAAAATCTATCCCGCAGCCGTCAATATGTATCCATCTGAAATTCCATTTATCCTGTGTTCTGTAGCCGTGAGGCTTACGGCAATCTATAAGAAAGGCATGATTTTTGTATGTCTTAAACTCGATTTCCTCCGTTGAAACGATTCCCTCGCCGTTTTCCGTAAATACAAAAAGGTAGCCGTCAAAATAATCCCGGCGGATACCGTATCCGCGGACGGTATCGAATTTTCCCAAAGACAGAAAATAAAATCCGCTCTTTTGTACAAATTCATTCGGTGTGGCGCCGATCCATATATAACCGTCCTTTACATAAGGGGACGGATTTTTCGGTAAATGTATATTCTCCTCCATTATAATCTCTCCTTACTCTTTCGCAATACCATTTTATCACAAAGATACCGCAAATTCAATAAAAACAGCACGAATTTTATATATTAAAGCACAAATTTTTAATGCTTTTCTCAAAAAATCGGGTTATACTGTAATTACAAAGATTTTTACGGAACAGGAGACATGACAATGAAAAGCATAAATTTAAGCGGAGTATGGCATTGGGAAACCGATGAAAAGGATATCGGCGTTTCACAAGGATTTTACGGCAGACGTTTGAAAAACGACGGCTTCAATCTGCCCGGCTCAACCTGCGAAAACGGCATAGGCAAAAAGCAGGAATATTACAGCGAGCTTACAAAAGAGGCGGCGCGCGCACCGCGTGAGAAGTACGAATACATAGGCGCACTATGGCTTCAGCGTGAGATCGAAATTCCGCCCGAAGCGGAGGGCAAATGCATCCGGCTGTTTTTGGAGCGCGTTAATATCGCCTCCGAATTATGGATAGACGGAGAAAAAATCGGCAGACGAATAATAGAATTGTCCGCACCGCACATATATAATCTTACCGGACGGCTCACCGCCGGAGTGCATACGCTTACTCTCCGTATCGATAACCGCAATCTGCTCAATTTCGGCGATATGGCAAGCGGCTACAGTATCGATACTCAAGGGTACTGGAACGGCGCCGTGGGACGCATGGAGCTTCAATACGAGGAAATGTTCCACATGGAAAACCTGCAGGTATATCCGAATGAGAACGGAATAAGAGTTCAAATTACATTCGCAAGCGATATTTGGAGTCCGGAGCACAGATATCCGGTCAAAACCGAGCTTTGCGTCACGGCTCCTGCCGGGCGCAGGCTTGAAGCAAAGCGTTTTGAGCGCGTTATGTTCAATTCGCGTCAGGTTGAATATTTTGATTATGAAATTGACGATATCGAGCAATGGAATGAGTTTACGCCGAATTTATACACGCTTACGGCAAAAGCTTCATCAAAGGACAACGATGATGAAAAATCGGTACGTTTCGGAATGAGAACGATAAAAACCGAGGGCAAAAAAATTTTGCTTCACAACAAGCAAATATCCCTGCGCGGAACGATAGACTGCGCGCAGTATCCGATAACGGGCTATCCGCCGTTTGATATCGAGCTTTGGCGCCGGAATTTCAGAACAATAAAGGATTACGGCTTGAACCATGTACGTTTTCATGCATGGTGTCCGCCGGAGTGCGCTTTTGAGGCTGCGGATGAGATAGGGGTATACCTGTCTGTGGAGATGCCGATGTGGATAAACAAGGACGTTACACCGCTCGAATACGGCGACGATCCGGCACATGACCGATATTACCCGAATGAAGCGCGCGTCATTTCAAAGACATACGGCAATCATCCGAGCTTTATCATGTTCTCAAACGGAAACGAAACATGCGGAAATTTTGAGCTTTTGTCGGATATAACGGTGCAGATGCGCGCATATGATACACGCCGTATCTATACCGTCACCTCAAATTTCGATCACCCGGTCATGCCGTGCGAGGACTATTTCTGCGCGTTCGAGGCATACGGAAATCCGGTAAGAATACAGCGTCTGCATGATGAAGTCGCAAAACATACCTGCACCGACTATTCAAAAGCGGTAAATGAACTGCCCGTGCCGATCATTTCGTTTGAGGTGGGTCAATACTGCTCATATCCCGATGTTGATATATGCGAAAGATACACGGGCAATATGCTGCCGGTAAACTTTGACGCCATAAGAAAACACATGATATCGAGGGGAATATATCCGAGACTCAAGGAGTATACAGCCGCATCGGGCGATCTTGCGGCAAAGCTGTACAAGGAGGATATAGAGGCGGCTCTGCGTACAAAGGATTTCGGCGGATTTGAGCTTTTATCGCTTATCGACTATACCGGACAAAGTACCGCCACAGTCGGAATACTTAATATTTTCTTTGAAAGCAAGGGCATAATTTCTCCCGAAAAATTCAAGCAATTCTGCAACTGCACGGTACCGCTTTTTAAAGCAAAGAGAATATTCAAAAATACCGAAAGCCTTGACGCGGAGCTTGATTTATATGATTTCGGCGAGAATAAAATCACAGTACCGGAATTTAAGCTGACGATTTATAACGGCGAAAATATTTTCTGCGAGAAGATCACAACGGAAAAATCGGTATCGATACCGCTTGATAAAATTACAAAAGCCTCAATGCTTACGGTCGTTTTATCGGTCGGAGAGTACCGCAATTCATGGCGAATCTATGTATATCCCGAAATCGAAAATAACCGGACGGCAAAAATCATATCGACCGGGGCGGAGCTTAATGAAATTATACAAAGCGGC
>JAFLUR010000097.1 GCA_022508725.1 Oscillospiraceae bacterium | reverse complement strand
GTGATCACATGGCATCCGATGTTGCGCGCCGCTTCCATTACCGGAAGAATATAGCGTGAACCTCCGAGCAATAACAGTTTTTTCAAAACCATCTCTTCTTTCCGTAATTTTTTTATGTTTGTTCATCCGAGCCGATTTTCTTCATTTTACTTTTTGCCCAAACCGTGAAATTATACAAAAAATCCAAAAAAACACCGGAGAATACAAACGATTTCTCCGGCGTTTTTTTATGGTGACCCGTAAGGGAATCGAACCCTTGTCGCCGCCGTGAGAGGGCGGAGTCTTAACCGCTTGACCAACGGGCCTCATCAAAACTACTTAATAAGTATAACACAGTAAGCATATATTGTCAAGTATTTTTCCGATTTTTTTTAATTTTTTCCGCAGAGCGTAAAACTCACGCCCCGCGGAAAAAAAATCCGTCATACGTTAAGCGCCGCATGAGCTGCCGCGACCGCGCCGTCCGCCGCCGCGGTAATGATCTGCCTGAGAGGCGTCACGCGCATATCCCCCACCGCATATATACCGTCGATATTCGTCATCATATGCTCATCGGTCAAAACAAACCCGTTTCTGTCGAGCTTTACCAGCTCCCTGACAAGCTCGGTCTGCGGCTGTGTGCCGATCGCCACAAATAAAGCGGCGGTATCGATCATACTGCTTTCTCCCGATACCTTGCTGAATATTTCAACGCCCTTTACGCAAGAGTCGCCGATAATCTTCTTTACAACACTGTCGGTAACGATCCGGACCTTCGGATTTTCCCTCACTCTTTCCACAAGCAGACGGTTTGCTCTGAAGCTGTCGCTGCGATGCACGAGAGTGACCTCCGTCGAGTATTTGGAAAGATATACCGCATCCGTAAACGCGGTGTCGCCGCCTCCCACCACCATGGTTTTCTGACCCTTAAAAAGCGCGCCGTCACAGGTCGCACAATACGATACTCCCGCTCCGGAAAGCCTGTCCTCACCGTCGGTTTCCAGCTTTTTCGGCTTTGTGCCGAGCGAAAGAATAAGCTTTTTTGTGCTGTATTGACCTTTGCGGGTAAACACGGTTTTGGTGCCGTCCGGATTTACCTCAATGCTTTTAACGTGTTCCATCTTTATTTCCGCGCCGAAACGTATCACCTGCATCTTGAATTTCGCGGATAATTCCATTCCGGATATCGTGTCGGGAAAGCCCGGATAATTGTCTATCTCAAACGTAAGCGCCGCCTGTCCGCCCAATCCCAGTTTTTCAAGCATAAGCGTTTTCAGTCCGGCTCTCGCGCTGTATATTGCCGCCGTCATTCCGCCCGGCCCGCCGCCTATAATAATAACGTCATACATATTACTTATGCCCCCTTCAGTTTAACAAATATCAAAAACATTCCGCCGTTTATTTTTTCAGCAGCTCGGAATACAAAAATCCCTCTCTTACACCCGCGCGGACGATTCTTATTCCCGCCGCGCCCGTGCATAAGCAGATCGCTCTCAGAACGGCGCATCCGGAAAACAGACTGTCCTTTCTTTCGGGACATATTTGGTTTATTATCTCCTTTATCCGCGTTCTCATACCCGCGCAAAGCAGCATTTCAATATCATCCGCGCTTATAAACCCGCCGCATTCGCGGGACTTTACCTCATCGCACACCTTTGCGGCTATCCTCGCCGTTCCGCCTATCGCGTAAATTTCCTTGTTTTCCGCAACCCCGAGAAATTCCCGGTGCTTTGATAAAAGATTTCGCACATACTCCGATATTTTATCCTCCGCATCCTCCGTGCCGGCAAATTCGTCATACATTCTGAGTGAGCCTGTCGGCAGGGATATGCTGCACCTCAAGGATTTATTCTCAAACGTAAACAGCTGACAGCTGCCCCCGCCGAGATCGAGTCCGGTTCCGCTTTCCGCCTCGACCGCGGACATAAGCCCCGCAAGATCGTACATTACCTCATCGCTGCCCGATATTATCTTCACATCGATACCGCTGCGGATACGCACCCTTTCGAGCACCTCGCCGCTGTTGGAAATATCTCTGAGCGACGCGGTCGCAAAGCAATGGATATTATCGCATTTATGTTCTTTGCATATATCCGCCGTGCCGGATAAGCTTTCGGCAAGTACCTCCATTCCCTCGGCACTCATGCGCCCGTCCTTTATATAGCCTATTATTCCCGCAAAATCACTTGCGTTATGTACGACCGTATGGTCTTTACCGTTTATTTCATGTATGACCGTTCTTATGGTATTTGAACCGACGTCAATAACAGCGTGACGCATTGTATGCCTCCTTTTGCTGAGGAAACACCGGTTTAAAGGTAATCAAAAAATAATTTACGAAAAAATATACGCTGATCCCGGCTGCATGGGCGAGCAGCAGACGAAATCTGCGACCGGTCCGCAGATACCCAAATTATTTTTTGATATTGATTTATTCAGTGTTTTCCCGATTATCTTCTCTTTCTCAGTTCATCGTAAATATCCGACCAGCTCATATTGTAAGAGGAAAGCATTACCGAAAGATGATACATCAGATCGGCGGTTTCGTAGCTTATTTCGGACTTATCCCCGTTTTTTCCCGCAATTACCACCTCGCAGGCCTCTTCTCCGACCTTTTTGAGAATTTTATCCGGTCCCTTTTCAAACAGATAATTCGTATAGCTGCCCTCTTGGGGATTGACCTTTCTGTCATTTGCCACTTCAATGAGCTCTTCGAGAATATTCGGCTCGGCATATTGTTCGACAAGCCCGCCGTTCTCCGCTTTTCTGTAAAAGCAGCTTCTTTTTCCCGTATGGCACGCCTTTTTGTCGCCCTCGGGATTTACAAGAATGACAAGGCTGTCCGCGTCACAGTCAACGTATATCGAGCGCACACTCATAAAATTGCCCGACTCCTCGCCCTTTGTCCACAGCCTTTTTCTGCTTCTGCTGTAGAATGTCGCTTTTCCGGTCTCGACCGTCTTATCGAAAGCCTCCTTATTCATATATGCGAGCATCAATATCTCTTTTGTTTGGGCATCCTGCAAAACCGCAGGAATGAGTCCCTCCGAATTGAATTTTAATTCCAATGTTCCGGACATATTATCCCTCCTCTGTTTTTCCGGATTTTTTTGCGGCATTTAAGGCGTCCGGGAGTCTAACGCTGCCCGTATACAGCGCTCTTCCGATAATTACGCCCTCAACGCCCGTGGGTACAAGCGCTTCTATATCCCCGGGCTTACCCACTCCGCCCGATGCTATCACGTTCATATTCACGCTTTCGACCATTTCCTTCATGGCGGCGATATTCGGTCCCCCGAGCGTTCCGTCGGTCGCTATGTCGGTGTATACTATGGTCTGTATGCCGATACTCTCGACCTTTTTCGCAAATTCCACCGCCGTAAAGCCGCTGACCTTTTCCCAGCCCTCCACGGCGACATACGAATTCTTCGCGTCTATGCCGACGACTATTTTTTCTTTGTATTTATCCGCGGCGCGTTTTAAAAATTCGGGATCGGCAACGGCGCTTGTTCCCAAAATAACGCGGCTTACGCCCAGAGAAAGCTTGTACTCGATATCCTCCGTCGTCCGTATCCCGCCGCCCGTCTGAACGGGTATATGCACAGCCGAGCATATTTGCTTTATAACGTCCGCATTCGCGCTCTGACCCTTACGCGCTCCGTCAAGATCTACAACGTGCAGATATTCTCCGCCCAGCTCCTGCCACTTTACCGCCGTCTCGGACGGATTATCACCGTAGACCGTAACATCGGAAAATCTGCCCTGCAAAAGACGCACGCATTTTCCGTCCTTTATATCTATAGCCGGATATACTCTCATCGCAAATCCTCCTTACAGCTTTTCCTTTACCTTTGTCATTATATCCATAATTCTTTCGGTGTTCATTTTCATGCTTACCTTGTTTACGACGACTCTCGCGCTCAGACGGCATATATCCTCCAGCACGCAAAGCCCGTTTTCCTCAAGTGTTTTTCCGCTCTCGACAATATCCACTATAACATCGGACAGTCCCACCAGCGGTCCCAGCTCAACCGAACCGTTGAGCTTGATTATTTCTATGGTCTGTCCTTTGTTTTCGCAAAAATATTCCTCCGCTATATGCGGGTATTTCGACGCCACGCGCAGGTCGTTTATTTTATGGAATTTATCCTTTAATTCCGCCTTTCCGCATACCGCCATTTTACATTCTCCGAAACCCAGATCTATCAGCTCGTACATATTCCTGCCCTCTTCGAGTATCGTATCCTTGCCCACGATACCTATATCGGCGGCTCCGTATTCAACGTAAGTCGGCACATCGTTGGCTTTTACGAGTATAAATCTGAGCTTGTTTTTTTCATCGGTAAAAATAAGCTTTCTGCTTTTTTCTTTCATCTGCGCACAGTCAAGACCTATCGACGAAAAAAGATCTATCGCAAGACTTGCGAGACGTCCCTTTGCAAGGGCTATCGTTAAATATTCCATTATACCGGTTCCTTTCGTAAGAGAATTTCGGCGCATTGACATATTGAATCAATGCTCGTGTCCGCAGCCGCAGCCGTGCGCGTGTTCATGTCCGCAGCCGCAGTCGTCATGCTCATGCCCGCAGCAGCGGGAATGTTCGTCATCGCCCGCCGCATAGCCGATAAATTCCTCCATGCTTGTTTCTATGATCTCATTCTTTTCAAAATCCTTTATCATGACCCTGCCGTCCGCGAATACTCTTATCATACATTCGATATTCTTGTCCTTTGAATAGCTTTCGGCGTCTCTGTGATCGCCGTCGTCAATATACATCTCGACTATACATCCGTTTACCCTCAAATTGTAAGCAAGAGAATACGCATTTGCATCCGCTCCCTTTTCGGTGAAAATAAGCGTCGAGGGGATCAGGAGTCCGTCGGACTCAACGCCTGCCTTACGAAGCGCGGTCATAAGCCTGTTTACGCCGAACGCCGCTCCCACCGCGCTCAAATTTCGCCCGAATTTGCTTATGAGATTGTCATATCTTCCGCCCGCGCATATGGGAAACGCAACGCCGTTGGTAAAGCACCTGAAAATCGAGCCTGTGTAATAGTCTATGCGCCGGAGCATACCGAGGTCTATCGATATATATTTTTCAAATCCGTAATCGCAAAGAATGTTGTAAATATCGCGGATATTGTCCAGAGCCGCCTTTGAATCGGCGTTAAGTCCGTCGATTTCCGCTTTTTCCGTAACCTCAAGTCCGCCGAACATATACGGAAGATCGAGAATAAGCTTTTTGATATTCTCGTCCGTATCGGTTTTTTTCAGTATCTCGCTTATGCCTATGCTGTCCTTGTTATCCACCCTTTCGCACAGAACGGCAGCGTCGTCCTTTGAAATTTTCGACTGTGAAACAAGCCCGTTAAAGAACGCCACCTGACCGATCTCCACATGGAACTCCTCAAGTCCGAGAGCAAGCATGGCTTCTATCGATGCGGCGATAACCTCGGCGTCCGCTCTCGGGGTATCCGAGCCGATAAGCTCTATGCCCGACTGTGTAAATTCGCGCAGTCTTGCCCCCTCCGTCTGCTCCGCACGGAACACGTTTCCCGTGTAGGAAAATCTGAGCGGAAGATTTTCACCTATATCCTTTGTTGCGCCCAGACGCGCGATGGACGTCGTAATATCCGGTCTGAGAGTCAGAATACGTCCCTTTTCATCAAAGAATTTGAACATATTCTCCTGTGATATCTGTCCGCCGTGACCCGCAAACACATCGTAAAATTCAAAGGACGGCGTTTCAACCTCCATGTATCCCATGGTTGCATAAACCATTCGCAGGGTTTCTTCTATCTCTTTTTTCTGCCCGCACTGTTCGGGCAATATATCGCTCACACCGGTCGGCGTATGTAATTTCCAATCTGACATTTTCGTATTATCCTTTCCGCAATATTTACATGGTTATATCCTCTGTTTTTATCAAGGAAATAATCGCATGACCGCATTGAATCCGATAAGATCATCCGATTATTTCCCCCGATGCTCAAACGATAAAAAGCGCCGGCTTTTAAGAAAAACAGAGAGGCATAAAAAATTCACGCCTCTCCGTTAGACTCCTTACGCCTGTGCAGGTGCGGCTACCGGACAGGTAGCGGCACAAGCTCCGCAATCAATGCAATTATCGGCGTCAATCTCGAATTTTGCATCTCCCGCGCTTATGCAGCCCTGCGGACAAGCAGATTCGCAGGCTCCGCAGCTTATGCAGTCCTCGCTTATCTTATATGCCATGAAAAACACCTCCCGTTAAATTAAATATATATATCATAAGGCTAAACCTCCTGATAGTCGATACGCGGAAAAACCGCCTTATCAAACCGTGTGTTTGTCAAAAACACCCGGACCCGATATTTTCAACATTTCAATTATATCACAAAAATCAATCATCTTCAAGTTTTTTCAGCATTTCATCATCAATTTTTTCATCAAAGTCATCGCGGCTGCCGTTTTTGATTATCTTGATATCCTTTGCGTTGAATTCATAATAAGCCTTTTCCCTGTCGCCGTCGATCTTGACCCTCACAATGCCTTTGAGAACATTGACGTATTCGACCGATCCCTGTCCCGCCGGAGTCCGGACGATCGCGCCCTGACGAGGGGTTTTTTTGAGCGCGTCCTCATATGTATCCTGCTCATATTTAAGGCAGCACATAAGCCTGCCGCACGAGCCGGATATTTTGGACGGGTTAAGCGAAAGTCCCTGTTCCTTCGCCATCTTTATGGACACCGGGATAAATTCGCCCAAAAACCGCGAACAGCAGAGCTGACAGCCGCATATTCCGACGCCGCTCATTATTTTCGATTCGTCTCTGACGCCTATCTGACGCAGCTCTATACGCGTTTTGAATATATTGGCAAGGTCCTTTACCAGCTCGCGGAAATCGACCCTGCCGTCCGCCGTGAAATAAAACATTATTTTATTCCCGTCAAAGGTATATTCAACCTCTATGAGCTTCATCGGCAGTTTATGCTTCTTTATTTTATCGATGCATATCCCGAACGCGCTTTCTTCCTTTTTCTTGTTTTCTTTGTATATGTTGTAATCGTCTTTGTTTGCCGGACGTATGATCCTTTTAAGCGGCTGATTAAAGGATTTTTCATCTATTTCGCGCTTTGAAAGAACCACCTCGCCCATTTCGACGCCGCGCGACGTTTCGACGATAACGTGTTTTCCCGTTTCAATATCGAATTTGCCCGGATCGAAATAATATATCTTGCCGACCCGTTTAAATCGAACGCCTATAATATACATTATATTGTCATTAACTCCCTTCATACCCGCTCATATCCGCGACCGCGGAAAATTGCCGGTATAATCCGAATTTATTATGCCTGCGGATATCCCGCGCGCGCAAGAGAAGCGGCAAAATCGTCCGACATTTCAAATGCCGCCGTTTTTTTGAGTCCGCCGTCGTTATACGCAATATATCCGCGCCGGGTCTTTCTGAAATTCCTGCCGAAATATGTGCATTTCCCCGCGGGTTTTTCCCGGTAAATCCCCGTAATATCCGCCCGGTTTATCTCGATGCGTTTTATTCTCGATGAAATTCTTCTCTCCAAAATTATCGAGCTTTCGTCCGCCGAATAGGTAAACTCCCCGCAGCAGCCGACAAGAACGAAATAAGCGACAAAGCCTGTAACGGAAAACGTTACAATATCGCTTGCGAGGATATTCCTTACCGTACTCCTGAATAAGCACAGGAATACAAAGCATATCAAAACGACCGATATTACCGTAAAAAAATCTTTTGTATCTGACTTGACCGTTTCGGAGTACATCAAAAAATCCTTTCAAAAATCCTTATATAATCAAAACCGACATCCGCCGCGGCGGATAGGGTTAAAAGAAATACCGGATAAATCAATATCAAAAAATAATTCAGCCGTAATCGGTTGGTCATAAAACTTCGTTTTACCTGTCACCCATGCAGCCCGGGTTGGTCATAAAACTTCGTTTTATTGCTCACCCATGCA
>JAFLUR010000096.1 GCA_022508725.1 Oscillospiraceae bacterium | reverse complement strand
TGGTTCCCAGTGTCATAGCTTCTGTCTGGTCATGTGTTACATAGATAATCGTTGTCTGGAGCTTGTTGTGAAGCTTCTTGATTTCAGTTCTCATCTGAACTCTGAGCTTAGCATCAAGGTTTGAAAGAGGCTCATCCATAAGGAATACTTTAGGATCACGCACAATGGCACGACCGAGAGCAACTCTCTGTCTCTGACCGCCGGACAAAGCCTTCGGCTTTCTGTCAAGAAGATGTTCAATATCAAGAATTTTAGCGGCTTCGATAACACGCTTTTTAATCTCATCCTTAGGTGTTTTACGGAGCTTAAGACCGAATGCCATATTCTCAAAAACCGTCATATGCGGATAGAGCGCGTAGTTTTGGAAAACCATCGCAATATCTCTGTCTTTCGGAGCAATGTCATTCATAAGCTTGCCGCCGATGTAAAGCTCACCCTCGCTGATCTCTTCAAGACCGGCGATCATTCTGAGTGTTGTCGATTTACCGCATCCCGAAGGTCCGACCAAAATAATAAATTCTTTATCGGCTATATCAAGGCAAAAGTCACTTACGGCCGTAACACCTCCGGCATATTTTTTGTAAATGTTTTTTAATTGCAAATCTGCCATCTTTAAAAAATCTCCTCTCAAATAAATAATATTAATCGCACTATTATAATAACATATTTTTGTACAAATTGAAATACTCTATTTACACAAAATTATTCATTATTTATTAGTGAATATGACTAAAATTACTGAAAAAATTCAAATATTTCCCGAATATGGTCATTAAACATAAGGATTTTTCCGGCTTCGCGCCGCTTCTCTCCTCTTTCGTTCAAAAAGGGACGTAAAATCATCCGTCCCTTTTTAATGCGTCTTTCTTATTCTATAACAACCGGATTAAGCACCGGAACCATTGTGGTCATATCATCCCATGCAAATATCTTTATGCGTCCGATATCCGGGTTTGAAAGAGCGGGGTCGGGCTTTTTATTTTCGCCGACGGTAGAGAAAGTCACATTCCTGTTGATGTCCGGCACCGCTTTGTATACCGCCGCCAATTCGCCGCCTTTTGTATAAACCGCGGCTATAAATTCCATACCCTCGGTATAACCCTCGGACACCTCAAACGAAATACTTTCGGTATCCTTTGCGGTTGCGGGCGAGAACATAACGTTATTCTGATTTTTCGGAATCGTTATTTCTATCTTTTCGTAATCCGCTTTTCTCGAGTCGTCAAAACCGGTGATGTTGACCTTTGAGAATGTCTTGTCATTATCATAATCCCTTATGGTTTTCCTGATAAACGTTTCACTGAAATTGAACCAATAGTTATATCTGAAATCCAGTAACGTATTATCGGGATCGGGCACAATACCCGTTCTTACGTTGAGAAGGTTATTGTATATTTCGCTGCCCGTTACGGAGCAGGAGGTCACGCTGTTTGTCTGAACGCCCACCTCGCTGTTCTGAATGATCTTTGAATTTGTAACATCTATGTTTTCTCCGTTCACATTAAGTCCCGTTCCGCTGTAGCTGAACTCACAACCGTTCGCGACCGTTCCGCGGCCGTTTACGGTCACGTTAAAAGCGGTTTTTTCGTTATTGTTGAATTTACTGTCCGAAATATGATATGAACGCGAATTTACCGTCATGGCATTTACACCGTCAATAATATTGATATTGCCTATTTCGGCATAGCCTCCGTTATCGTCATCCTTATAATTTTTAAAGGTGGTTATGGGTGTGGCAAGAAATACGCCGTCATTTGCGCCTGTTATGTTGACATATCCGAACGCATTGTTTTTATCTATGTTGTTAATACCGGTTACAAAATCAATTCCCGCCCAATTATCGGTAGTGTAGTTGGCGAAGTTTATAGGATCGTCCTCCGTTCCCAAAGCGCTGAGAGAACCGTTTACGATTATCTTGACGTCCTTTCCGCATTTAACATCGACTCCCGGCTCTATTGTAAGGGTCGCGCCTGTGTTTATTCTGAGATCGTTCTGAACATAGTACGGTGACTTTGATTTTTCCCAGACCGTATTTTGTTCAATCTCGGTATCCTCCACATAGGTGGCGTTTTTGTATTCATCGAGATTTTCCGGAATGGATATTGTAAACTCCGTAACAGATGATTTCTCGTTTCCGCAATATGCTATGACATTAAGAAGCTTTGGCTCATCAAGAGTGATTTTCTTGTCATAACGAATACTGTTCTTGTCATTTGCGTTATTGCTCGGATTTTTTTTGTTTTTTCCATCAATATCATTTATTGTGTAATATATTTCATCATATCCCGATATTGTGGGTTTGAGCGTGACATCCACAAAAATCTTTCCGGAATCCTCATACGGCTTTACAAGAATGTTTATTTCGGGATTTTTAAACGTATAGTAATAAGTAACAATACTTCCCACGTCTCTGTTTGCGTCCGACGATGTCGGGTATAATTTGAGCACGGAGTCATTTTCCGAATTGCTCATTTTAAATGTTCCGCTGTATTTTATACCCCGGGTTGTCGGGTCATCTTCGCGCTTCGTTGTGTAATTCCATTCAAAGCTTTTCGATGTGGTATCCTCAAAACGTATCTTCAAATTATCCGATGTATAATCTCCCGACAGATAATTATTTAATATTGTGGGTCCGTTTATAACATTTCGGTTTGAGATGAGCTGGAATTTGGTGTCCTGAAGAGGGCCTCCGTTTTTAGTTTCCGGATTGTCATAGATCGCATTGAGAACATAACCGTCCTCGGTTACAAAAACCATGGAATAATCTCCGACAGCGGCTGCGCTGTATCTTATTTTGCGATAATTGCCGTCTTTATCCACGCTTACAAGATTGTAATTGAGATAGTCAAATACGGGACCTCTGTTTTCGGGTTTATACCAATTTTCGGTTTTGCCTTCACCCTGCATACTTACCCATTTATCACCGCCTCCGTTTATATACAAAACCGCTCCGTCTATATCAGCGTCTTTACTGAGAGTTTTGGGATATGCATAGTGGAGATAACCCTCGATATCTATGCCGACAAACATATTTGCACCGGCTTCAATCGACACGATATTTTCCCAATCCGACACCTTTTCGTTAAGCTCCGCAGCATCAAGACCGGCAAATGTGACCTTTCCGTATTTATCAAGTCCCATAACGGTATTTGTTCCCGCCGAAATATCTATAATATCCCTGCTCCATGACGAAACGTCATCCTGTCCCTGCGACGTATCGCCCGCAAAGAGGATTTCACCGTCATTTGTAAGACCTACCGTATAATTGGCGCCCGCAGCTATGGAATATATGTTTTGCCATTGAGAAACGGCGCATTGGTTTCTTGCATTACTTCCGGCAGCGACAACCGTTCCGTCATTTTTCAAACCTACGCTGTGATAGCTTCCCGCCGCTATCTTTACAATATCGTTCCACTCGGTAACATCACTCTGATTGTTGTCGTTTGAGCCTGCGGCAATAACCGTTCCGTCCTGTCTGAGTCCCAAAACATGCGCGTTGCCGACGGCTATATCCGAGATCATTCTCCAGTTTCCGACGCACGAATAATCCGTTTCTTTAAATGCACCTACCGTGCTTGCCTGAGTTACGGAATTATTTGTTGCGGGACTTGCCATTTTAAACACGTTTCCCTGAATGGCTTCTTGACGAACTTTATCGGTTACTTCCGAATTATATGAGCCCTGTACGGTTCCGTTTGTTTGTAAAACCAAAGCGAGTTTGCTTCCTGCGGCTGCTTTTACAATATTGCTTTTCGTCATCAATTCTCCGGCTTGCATACGCTGATAGCCAAGCTCCGTCATGGGATAAGAGGGCTCGGGATAATAGCAGCTGTAATCTGACGGAGAATAGAAATAATAATATTTACGATTTACGAAATCGGTTTTTATCGCTGCCTTTTCAATGGTTCCGTCCGATTTATATACGGCGCTGTCTTTGAGCTCGCCGTACATATCAAAAGATGACGATACAGAATTTACTTTTATTTTTTCACCTGCGGTATAGTCGTTTGCGTTATCGGCACTGTCACGGTAATTATCCACATATCTTAAATCATACGCGTCCGTTTCCTTTCCGTTATATACGGCGGTAAATGAAAATTCAACAGGCGCGCCATCTCTCGAAACATAAGAATTTGCGCCGTTTACAACTATCTCCGCAACAAAGTCGTCACGGTTTACCGATATTTCTTTTTTATATTTTGACGGAACATCGTTCTTGAACGTCAATATATCATATTTTGTTTCTTCCGTTACACGGATGGGCGTTTTTGTTCCGTCATCATTTACAATAAGAGTATTTCCGTTTTCATCCTTTTCAAGAGGTATGCAAACAATTCTGTCATTTTCTTCATCGTACTCCATTATGGTAAGATCGTATTTTGTGTCTGAAAAATTCGATTCATAGTTATTGGCGATATTCAAGCGGCAGGTATCGTATCCGAGTGCTTCGTCCTTTGCGTAAATATATGAAACGGTCGGACGCAGCTGCTTTTCGATGTCCGAAATTTCATTTATTTTGGAAAGATAGCCTGCCTTTAGGGTCGAAGTGCTGTTTATTTGAGCAACGGCATACACGAATTCGCCGCTTTTGGTTTCCGCCAGAATATAATCCTTTGCGGCATATATATCAACTATATCTTCCCATTTCGAAATCGCTCCGGTCAAACCCGCAAGAACGGTATCACTGAACGGGGTTTTTTGTGTTGACATAACAACCGTGCCGTCTGTTTTAAGACCCACAATATATCCGGTATCCGAGTGAGAATATGCCGCAACTTTCGCTATATCGCTCCATTCGTCTTTACCGGATTCCTGCGTAACATTATATCCGAAATCGGATAATGTCGCGTCTGCTACTTTTACCTTATGATCGGCAGTTACACCCACGGTAAAGGATTCCGTAGCTACTATATCCGTTATATTGCTCCATTCGGTACACTCATCTCCGTAGACTTTGTGTGATGTTTGGTTTTCCGTTTGGGTTACATTCTTAACCGTTCCGTCCTTGCAAAGACCGACGGCATTGTATTGCGCCGCCGAAACCTTAACGATATCCGACCATTCGCTTATATCCCGCAAAAACTCAATGTTTTTGTCCGTGCTTGAGTTTTCATACATTTTTTCATATATGACGTTTCCGTCCTTTTTCAGACCGAGAATATAAGTTTCGTAAGCGGATATCTGAGCTATATTTTCCCACAAATTTGTCACTCCGGAAATACCGTAAGCGGGGGTCGGACGGGTTGTGAAAACCGTTCCGTCGTTTTTTATACCGGAAAGATATGTGCCGGCGGCGGACAGATATGTAACATCCAGGAAATCCTTTATCTGGTTCTTATCATAATATACTCCCGTTCCCATATCAATGGGCGTAACGCTTCCGTCCGTATTGGAATACGCAAGAAAAGAATCGTTATAAGAACCGTTTACGGCAACGATATTATCGGACCACGGATCTTTTTTATATCCCATCTTTTCTATCGTAAGAGGAAATACGTCTTCATCTTCAAAAAGCTCAGCCGTTTCGTTGAATATTTTTCCCGCCGGAAGGGTGCGGACATTTTCTTTTTCGGGCAGCTCCGAAACGGGCAGTATAAGATTTCCCGACTCGGCTTTTTCCTCATCGTTTTTTTCGGTGCCGAATATTTCATCGGTATTTGTGTATATTCCCTCATAGCCGGTATCGATTTCGGTACCGGCGATTTCGGTATCATCAATTTCGGTATCGACAATATCTTCCGAATAATTTTCGGTATCGATTTTCGCCGTTACGATAACGGAATTTGAAATCATCGCTGCCGTGCATATAAAAGCGAAGACCCTCAATAAGTTTTTCTTGTTCATTTTTTTACCTCCAAAATATTTTAATATTTAATTTAATGACAGAGTATTCACAATTTCTTTGCAGGACTTTATATTGTGTTTTTGCATATACTCTGAAATCTCCTTTTTAACCGACAGAATCAAATCGGGCTTTATAAACATACCCGTGCCTATCGCCGTAATATCGGCGCCGGCTATCATAAATTCAACGGCGTCTCTGCCCGACATAATACCGCCCATTCCGATTATCGGGATTTTAACGGTATTTCTGACCTCATATACCATTCTTACCGCGACCGGGCGCACCGCAGGGCCCGAAAGACCGCCCGTATTGTTTGCCAGAACGGGTTTTCTTGTGTCCACATCGATAACCATACCGAGCAATGTATTGATAAGCGATACCGCGTCGGCTCCTCCCGACTCGGCTGCCGCGGCGATTTCCTTTACGGACGTCACATTCGGAGAAAGCTTTACGATAAGCGGTTTTTTCGCGTATTTTTTAACCTCTTTCGTAAGAGCCTCCACCGTTTTCGCGTCTGTACCGAATGACATTCCGCCGCATTTTACATTCGGGCAGGATATATTCATCTCTATCATGGATATGTCGGTATCCGACAGGATTTCAGCCATACGGCAGTATTCCTCGGTAGTGTTCCCCGACATATTTGCTATAATATTCGTATCGAGCTTTTTCAATTTGGGCACATCGTGCTCTGCGAAATATTCAACTCCGGGATTTTGCAGACCGACACTGTTGAGTATTCCGGACGGAGTTTCCGCGATACGCGGCGGACGGTTTCCGGCGCGCGGCTTTAATGTAAGACCTTTGACGCATATTCCGCCGTATTCGGATAAATCGGCATATTCGCCGAACTCCTCTCCGAAGCCGAAAGTGCCGGATGCGGTTATAATGGGATTTTTGAATTTTACCCCCGCAATTTCGGTTGACATATCAATCATTAAGCGTCACCTCCGTCGATAAAAATACCGGACCGTTTTTACACACTCTCGCATACCGGTCCGTTCCATCCCGGTTTGTTTCGCATGAGCATACCAGACAAGCGCCGATACCGCAGCCCATACGCTGTTCCAGAGATATTTCGCATAAAATATCCGCCTCTTCCGCAATTGCTTTGACTGCTCTGAGCATAGGCATCGGACCGCAGGCGTATATAATATCCGCGGGACTTGTTTTGATATGCTCCCTTAAAAGCTCGACGGCAAAACCGCTGTATCCGAAGCTGCCGTCATCGGTCGCGATCGTGACGTTTTTTGAATATTCGGCAAACTCATCCGACATAACGACTCTGCTCTTGTTTCTGAAACCCAAAAATACCGTAGGATCGTTTAGGCTTTTCACAAGCTTGAAAAGAGGAAACACACCGATCCCGCCGCCTATAACGACCGGATTTTTATATTTTCCGTTATCTGTCGTAAAGCCGTGTCCGAGCGGACCGAGAACATCTGTAAAATCCCCCTCTTTAAAGGCGGCAAGCTCCCCCGTCCCCTTTCCTCTTACTTCAAATATAAACCTTACGGTATTATCCGAAGTATCGCATATGCTTACGGGTCTGCGAAGCAGTGTGCCCTCTCCGCATTTTATATGCAGGAATTGACCGCACTGCGCGGACGAAGCTATATCGGGAGCGTTTATCCTGAAATCGAATATTCCGTCCGCAATTTCCTTTTTGTAAATAAGCTCACAGTTATATGACCTTTTCAAATTATCAGCCTCCTATAACAGAGTTAAGTTCATCTCTCATGCGAATTGCCTCTGCTCGTGCCGCTTCCGCAAATTCCTCCTCTTTGCAGCCGCATTTTTTGTACGCGCACATTATTCCTCTCGAAGAATTTACAATCGCGCCCAAACCGTCGTCATTAAAGCTGTTCGCAACGTCCTTTGCGTTTGCGCCCTGCGCTCCGTAACCCGGCACAAGGAAATACGCTTTCGGCATAAGCTTTCTCAGCTTTGCCGCCTGCTGCGGGTATGTGGCTCCGACAACCGCTCCGACGCTTGAATATCCGCCGGCGCCTGTGACCTCGCCGCCCCATTTGTTGACGAGCGCCGCTGTTTTTTCAAATAACGTTTCTCCGCCGAAATCCAGATCCTGAAGCTCTCCGGATGACGGGTTTGATGTTTTTAC
>JAFLUR010000095.1 GCA_022508725.1 Oscillospiraceae bacterium | reverse complement strand
GTATTGCTTTTGGCGGGAAAAGGCGAGCTTGAAAATGAAATAAAATCATATGCGGACAGATACGGTATCATGGATAAAGTGAGATTTTTGGGACAGAGAAACGATATTCCGGAGCTTATGAACGCCGCGGATATTCTTGTTATGCCGTCTGTTTATGAAGGGCTTCCCGTAACGCTGGTAGAGGCGCAAGCTACGGGACTTAAATGTGCGGTATCCGACGTTATAACCCGTGAAACGGAAATAACGGATAATATTCAATATATATCTCTTGAAAAAGACGCCGGGTATTGGGCGGAAAAAATACTCGGATTTACAGACCGCGCGGAAAGAAAAAGTTATACCGATGATGTTGCGGAAAACGGATATGATATTTATACCACGGTAAAATGGCTTATGGATTTTTATTTGGAGCAGGGAGGAGAAAAATAAATTCCGCGGGGCATTGCATACGGTCGGTAAAACGGATTGCAAAAAGGAATGATAATCTATGTATGAAGATAAATTGATTGCCGTACTGACGCCCACATATAACAGAGCGCATACATTGCCTAAGTTATATGAAAGCTTGTGTGAGCAGACAAGCGGTAATTTTGTATGGGTCGTGGTGGATGACGGTTCGGATGATAATACAGGCGAATATATAAAAAAAATAATTGATGACGGCAATATCCCGATAATTTATTATCATAAGGAAAATGCCGGAAAGCATACCGCATTAAATTACGGGATAGAAAGAACAGACAATGAACTGACATTTATTGTTGACAGCGATGATTATCTTATTCCGGAAGCCGTTGAAACGATCGGAGAAAACTGGAAACAATTCCGCGCAAACAAAAGGATCGCCGGTATTTCTTTTCTTAAAGGATATACGAGAGAAGAACAGGTGGGCGATAAATTCAGTGAAGAATGTGTATGCTCATATATTGAAATGCGTTTAAAAAGAAAAGTCGGAGGAGACAAGGCGGAAGTATTCAGAACGGAATTGTTGAAGGAAAGAAAATTTCCCGAGATCAAGGGTGAAAAATTTATAGGCGAAGATTATGTATGGTGCGATATAGGAAAATATTATGATATGGTCTGGAAAAACGATATCATATATATATGTGAATATCTTGAAGACGGACTTACAAAATCGGGACGAGCCATGCGTATAAAATGCCCCGTCGGAGGAATGCTTAATTCGGCAATGATGCTCACAAAGGAGTTTCCCGTATATTTTCGCATAAAAAAAGCGATTTTATATAATTGTTATTATTATTTTTCCGACGGAAAGCAGAGAAAAGCCGGAAAAACGGAAAAAGGAAAAATCATCAGATTTATTACCGCGCCTGCCGGATATTTATTGTACAGATATTGGAAGAAGAAGTATTTATAAACGGAGTTGGAGAACAGATGAAAAATATAAAAAGTAAAAATATAATATATTTTTTGTTTTACTTTTTGTTTTGTTTATCGGGTATGTTGACAATATTATTTATAAAGGATATTGATACAAAGATAAACATAATGGGCGTATATGTGGCTTTACATATCGCAGCATCGGTATTTGCGTTATATAAAATCAATAAATGCTTTATCTGTTATGCGATTTTTTTTATTTTGTTTGTGTATTTGTTTCATACGGGACAGATCATATTACACACGTTTTTCAGGGACTACGATTATTATTATGATTTATACGAATTGTACGGTGCGGAAAGATATTATGATTCCGTAATGTATTCTTTGATGATAATATCCGGTATCGTTATGGGAATGTTGCTTACGAATGTTTATAAAAGCAAGACGCTTCGCATAGATATCATTGATTCCTTTTTTAAGAAGGATATGTTTGCGTATGACACAAAAAAATTCAAACGAATAGGTTATTTCATAATAATAACGACTTTGCCCGTTCATCTTAAAATATTGCTTCAACAACTGGCATTGGTGCAGGCGGGAAATTACCTGGATTCTTTCCGTGTTGATGTGACGGGAATAACCGCAACCTATACGGAGTTTTTATTGGTGGGAATTACGCTTGTAATGCTTGCCTACAGAGAAAATAAATTCAAGCTTACGCTGACATATGTAATTGCGGTATTGTATTTTGGTTTTAATATGGTTACGGGAGGACGCGGGAGATCTGTTATAAAGATCATAATGTTCACTATTATTTATTTTAAATTGGGAAAGATATCTTTGGGAAAGCTGATACTGTTTGCGGTATTGGGTTATATGGGTATTATGTGTTTGGCAATAATAGCTTATGTGCGGGGTAACGGTTTAATAACTCCCGAGAGCATATCGGAAGGTGCCGGCAATATTGAAAGTCCCCTTTTGAAAATGCTCGAGGAATTCGGAGGGTCGTTATATACGGTCATACTTACCAAGGCACAGATACCAAAATACTTTCCGTATAAATACGGAACGACTTACCTCAGCGCTCTTGTGTCATTGTTTCCGACGGTGAATGATTTTATGAGAGAGGCGTATGATTGGTCTTTATATTATAATGAGTATGCGGTGACCTCCATGGGCGGGTCCGTTATTGCGGAAATATATGCGAATTTCGGATATTGGGGAGTATTTCCGGCAATGCTCATGGGATATTTTATAAACAATATATCAAATAAATTCGATATGTTTTTCACGGAACAAAAGTATACCAAGACTGTTTTCTTTATTTTATTTTTCACCGGAGCAATGTGGTGGATAAGGGACAGTGTTTCCACTGTTATCAGAACGCCTTTATGGGGTATGATGTATTTATGGATATTATTTAAAGTTTATGATCGTATGTTTGGCAAAAAACGCAGGAAAAGGATAAAAGAGGTATGAAAAAAATATTGATCGTAATCGGTGCGCTGCGTATCGGAGGGGCGGAAAAAATAACGACCGATTTTATATTGAATATGGACAGAGAAGGGCTGGATTTTTATTTTCTCGTATTCGGCGAAGATACAGGCGAATATGAAGAGATACTCCGATATAACGGCTGCAAAATAATACACATATCTCCTCCGGCGCCGCCTTATCTGAAATATGCCGCGGAGCTGAAAGAAGTATGGAATAAATATAACGGGTTTGACATTGTTCATACCCATACGCTTTTAAATAACGGTATAAATATTTATATATTCAAAAAACTCGGCTGCAAGAGATTGATCTCACATTCGCATAGTACGAGTTCAAACCGTTCGCCCGGATTTGTTATGAATGTATATGAAAAAATGATGAAAAAAATGATCCGGAAATATGCTACCGATTACCTCGCCTGCGGTGTTGCGGCGGGAGAATATTTATACGGAAAAGAATTGTTTGACAATTACGGAACGGTTATAAACAACGGGGTGGATTTTGAAAAGTTTTGTTTCGATAAAGAAGCGAGGGAAAGTCTCAGACAAAAATATGATATAAAAGATATGTTTGTGATAGGAATGATCGCAAGACTTACAAAAGTGAAAAATCATACGTTTCTTATTGATGTGTTTGATAATGTCAATAAACTATACCCAAAAAGCAGATTGGTCATAATAGGAGACGGCGACCAAAGAGAAACGATAGAAGAAAGGATAAAGGCTCTGAATTTAAAGGATAAAGTATTGATGCCGGGGAACAGAAACGACATATATTTGCTTCAGAATATGATAGACGTTACGGTTTATCCGTCGCATTACGAGGGATTGCCCGTTGCGTTGGTTGAAGCGCAGGTAAACGGTATACCCTGTGTGTTATCCGACGCGATAACCCGCGAGGTGCAAATCAGCGAAAAGGTGCAATTTTTATCGCTTCAAAAAAGCGCGGAAGAATGGGCAAAGGCCGTTCTTGAATATAAGGATGTTTCAAGAGCGGACAATCCCCTTAATGAAAAGGGAAAAAATTATGATATAAAAAAATCAGCGGAAAAATTAAGGGAAATATATTTGAACGGGATATTGTAAATTAAAATGATTTTTAAGGGTATTATTGAAATTACAGGGGAGATAATTAAATGACGGAAGATAAAATAAAGGTCAGTATATGCTGTGCGACATATAATCATGAAAAATATATAAGAGATTCATTGGAGGGCTTTGTATCTCAGAAAACTGATTTTAAATATGAAGTCATAGTACACGATGATGCATCGACAGACAAAACGGCGGATATAATAAGAGAATACGAGCAAAAATATCCCGATATAATAAAGCCTGTCTATCAAAAAGAAAATCAATATTCAAAAAAAATTCGTATTCTCCCGACATATGTATATCCGAAATGCAGAGGCGAATATGTTGCGCTTTGCGAAGGAGACGATTATTGGATCGATAATGAGAAGCTGCGGAAGCAGGTGGACTTTCTTGATTCAAATCCCGATTTTTCTGCCTGTGCGCATAATACGCTTCTCTTTAATCAAATTACATCGGAAAAGAAAGAAATGTATTCGCCGCATGATAAAACGTTGGGTTTGGAAGATGTTGCGGAGAAGACGGCATATCATACAAGCTCTTTAATGTTCAGAAAAAAATATCTGTCGAACCGTCCGAAATTTCTGGATATGGTAAATATGGTGGGCGATTACCCGCTTGGAATATATTTATCGCTTAAAGGAAAGATAATGCGTTACGGAAAGGTAATGTCTGTATACCGTATAAATGTCGAAGGCTCATGGACATTAAGAACGAGCAATTCCATCGCGTGTATGAAAATGCATGAAGAAACTGCCGCTATGCTTGAAGAGGTAAACAGGTATTCCGAATACAAATATAATCAATTAATAAAAGATATAATAAAAACAAAAAAAAGCCTTGCGCGCAGGTGTAGGTTTCACGCATATATAAAAAATATATTTTCAAAAACAGGCATAAAGGATATGGATAAAATACGGAGGTTTGTATATTGGAGAAAAAAGTAAAGGTCATATCAAATATGATATGGCGTTTTGCGGAACGTTCGGGGGCGCAGACGGTAAGCTTTATCGTGTCGATAGTTCTTGCGCGGCTTCTGTCCCCCGATATGTACGGCACGATCGCGCTGATAATGGTTTTCACAAATATATTGCAGGTGTTTATTGACAGCGGTATGGGTTCGGCGCTTATACAAAAAAAAGACGCCGATGATACGGAGTTTTCGTCCGTGTTTTATTTTAATTGCGCGGTATGCGTTGCGATATATTTTATATTGATTTGCGCAGCGCCGGTTATTGCGAAATTTTATAATGATACCGCTCTTGTTGCATATATACGCGTTATAGGTATTCTGCTGCTGATATCGGGAGTCAAAAATATACAGCAGGCATATGTTTCAAAGCATATGATGTTTAAGAGATTTTTTTATTCAACGCTCGGAGGCACGATCATATCCGCTTTTGTCGGAATAACAATGGCATATTATAATTTCGGATGCTGGGCAATAATAGCGCAGTATCTTACAAACGCATTTATAGATACGTTGGTATTGTGGATAACCGTTAAATGGAGACCGTCGCTTGCATTTTCTCCGGCAAGATTAAAAGGATTGTATTCGTACGGATGGAAGCTGCTTTGTTCATCGTTATTGGATACGGTTTACAATAATTTAAGAAATCTTATAATCGGTAAAATGTACACCAAACAGGAGCTTGCCTTTTATGATAAAGGCAATCAATTTCCCATGACCATAATAACAAATATAAACACATCTATTGACAGCGTATTGCTGCCGGTTATGTCGGAGGAGCAGAATAATAAGGATAACGTAAAGAATATAGTGCGAAAATCAATTGAATTGAGTACTTATGTGATAGCGCCGCTTATGATGGGACTCATAGCCATATCTGATTCGGTCGTAAGAATTGTGCTGACCGATAAATGGATAGAATGTGTGCCTTATATGAGGATATTTTGTATTTCATACATATTTTATCCCATACACACAGCCAATCTGAATGCGATAAAAGCTCTCGGAAGAAGCGACTTGTTTTTAAAATTGGAAATAATAAAAAAAGCGGTGGGACTTGTTTTATTATTGATAAGTATGCATTACGGAGTCATGGTGATGGCATACAGTACGCTTATAAGCGGTGTGGCGGCTCAGATAATAAATTCTTGGCCGAATAAGAAGCTGCTGGGATATTCATATATAGAACAGATAAAGGATATAATGCCCAATTTGCTGTTGGCAGTATTGATGGGCGGGCTTGTAATTATATTTGATTTTTTTGATATGCCGATTTTATTGAAGATGATAATACAGGTATTGACGGGAATTGCGATATATGTTATATTATCGGCAGCGGTAAAGAACAGATCCTTTGTATATATAAAGAATATCGCACTGAAAAGAAAATAAATATTCAGCTGTGAAAATTTAACATAAAAGAGGTATAAAAATGGATAAAATCAATGTTACACGTTCTTCAATGCCGGAGTTTGAGGAATATGTAAATGAAATAAAGGATCTGTGGGACAGCAGATGGATCACAAATATGGGTGCCAAGCATAATAAATTGCAGGAAAAATTGCGTGAGTATCTTGCGGTAGAGAATGTATCATTGTTTGCAAACGGTCATCTTGCGCTCGAGGCAGCCATATCGTCCATGAAGCTTACGGGAGAGGTAATAACGACTCCGTTTACATTTGCCTCCACCACGCAGGCAATCGTAAGATGCGGTCTGACACCTGTTTTCTGTGATGTGAATGAAGATGATTACACTATCGATGTGAAAAAAGCGAAATTGCTTATAACCGATAAAACATCGGCAATAATCCCGGTTCATGTTTACGGTAATGTATGCAATGTATACGAGATAGAAAAAATTGCAAAGAAGCATAATTTGAAGGTCATATACGATGCGGCGCATACATTCGGCGTTAGGGTGGACGGCAGAGGCATAGGCTCATTCGGAGATGCGTCGATGTTTTCCTTTCATGCCACCAAAGTATTCAATACGATAGAGGGCGGATGCGTCGCATATAAAGACAGCAGGCTTACGGAACGATTGAATGTACAAAGGAATTTCGGCATGAGTGACAATGAAAATTATAAAGAGGTTGCGGGAAATGCCAAAATGAATGAATTTCAGGCGGCTATGGGACTTTGTAATTTAAAGATAATCGAGAGAGAAATTTCCGAGAGAAAGATCGCCGCGAAAAGGTATATCGATAATCTGAGCGGCAGACGGGGAATACGACCGTGGAAAGAACAGGACGGTGTAATACATAACTATTCATATTTCCCGGTAGTATTTGACGGAGATATTTTCGGAAAATCGAGAGATCAAATTTCAGATGAGCTTGCAAAGGAAAATATATATGCGAGAAAGTATTTTTATCCGCCGACAAATGAATTTGAATGTTATAAAGGGAAATTTGACCCCGGAAATACACCCAAAGCAAAGTATATATCGGAGAATGTACTTACATTGCCGATGTATGCGGGTCTTTCCGTCGAGGATGTTGACAGGATATGTGAAATAATTTTAAGACAGGAGTGATACGGTATGAAAGGTATTATATTGGCGGGAGGCCGCGGGACAAGACTTTATCCGCTTACAAAGGTCATATCAAAGCAGCTTTTGCCCATATATGACAAGCCCATGATCTATTATCCGGTATCAACGCTGCTTCTGGCAAGCATAAAGGAGATACTTATAATATCAACCCCGATAGATTTGCCTATGTATGAAGAATTGCTGGGTGACGGGTCAAGATTCGGTATATCGATCACATATAAAGTTCAGGAGGAACCGAAAGGACTTGCGCAGGCTTTTATAATAGGCGAAGAATTTATAGGCGAGGACAGTGTATGTCTTGTTCTCGGAGATAATATTTTTTACGGAAAGGATTTTACAAGAATACTCAAGAATGCAATAGACCGTCTTGACGGGGCTATGATATTCGGTTATCCGGTAAAAAATCCGAAATCGTTCGGTGTTGTTGAATTCGACGATGAAGGAAATGTTATATCGATAGAAGAAAAACCCGATCATCCCAGATCAAATTATGCGGTTCCGGGGTTATATTTTTATGATAACAAGGTTGTTGAAACAGCAAAGAAAATAAAACCGTCGGAGCGGGGCGAATTGGAAATAACTTCTGTAAACAATGAATACTTAAGGCGCGGTAAGCTGAAAGTGAATCTTATGCACAGAGGTATGGCATGGCTTGACACGGGGACGCCTGCCGGAA
>JAFLUR010000094.1 GCA_022508725.1 Oscillospiraceae bacterium | reverse complement strand
ATGCAAAAGTCCCAGAAATCCGCATCTGAAACCGAAACCGAGGGCTGTTGATGTTTCCGGCTCAAAAAGAAGAGAGGCGTCATTAAGCCGGAGCTTTAAAAGAGCGTCCTGCAAATCATCATATCGTGCGCCGTCCGCGGGATAAATTCCGCAGTACACCATAGGATTTACCTTTTTGTAGCCGGGCAGCGGGCTATCCGCCGGATCGTCGGCTAAGGTTACGGTATCGCCCACACGGGCATCGCGTATATTCTTTATACTTGCCGCTATATATCCGACCTCGCCGGCAGACAGGGATTTTGCGGGAAGAAGTCCGAAGGTTTGGAGAGAGCCGACCTCGACAACATCAAACTCCGCGCCCGTTTGCATAAGACGTATTTTATCGCCTGCTTTCAGTGTGCCTTCTTTGATGCGTACATATACTATAACGCCTCTGTAGCTGTCATAATACGAGTCAAAGATAAGAGCCTGCAATTTTGCGTTTTTATCGCCCTTGGGAGAGGGTATGTTTTTTACTATATATTCCAAAACCTGTTCGGTGTTGAGACCCGTTTTTGCGGATATAAGCGGTGCGTCCTCCGCGCTTATGCCTATAACGTCCTCGATCTCCTTTTTTACAAAATCCGGACGCGCGCTCGGCAGATCTATTTTATTTACAACGGGAAGCACTTCAAGATCATGATCTATCGCAAGATAAGTATTTGCAAGGGTCTGCGCCTCAATGCCCTGTGATGCGTCCACCACAAGGATCGCTCCCTCGCACGCGGCAAGACTTCTCGAAACCTCATAGTTAAAATCAACGTGTCCCGGCGTGTCTATAAGATTAAGAATATATTCCTCACCGTCCTCCGCCTTATATGTGAGTTTTACGGCATGAGCCTTTATGGTTATTCCGCGCTCGCGTTCAAGATCCATATTATCAAGCAGCTGCTCCTCCATATCACGCTGTGAAACCTCGCCCGTAAGCTCAAGCAGTCTGTCGGCAAGGGTCGATTTTCCGTGATCTATATGTGCGATTATACAAAAATTCCGTATTTTTTCCTGTTCGGTCATACAAGTCCTCCTATGAAATCATATCCGCTGCCGGATACTATCTGTTAAATTCTTTGACTGCCCGCCGCGCATTTCTCTGAGCGTCGCGTTTTGCAATATCATCACGCTTATCATAAAGCTTTTTGCCTTTTGCAACGGCAAGTGAGATCTTGACAAGTGAGCCTTTCAGATACACCGAAAGCGGGATAAGGGAATATCCCTGCTGCTGCATTTGACCTATCAGCTTCCTTATTTCTTGTTTATGCAGGAGCAGACGCCGCTCACGCATGGGATCGCGGTTGAAACGATTGCCCTCCTCATAAGGGCTTATATGCATAGCCTTGATATATACCTCTCCGTTTGTTATCGAGGCATATGAATCTGTCATGTTTATTCTGCCTTGACGGATGGATTTTACCTCTGTTCCGAAAAGCTCTATTCCCGCCTCGATCGTTTCGATTATAAAATAATCGTGCCGCGCTTTTTTATTCTGTGCCATTATTTTTACCGATTGCTTTTTATCAGCCATAAAATCTCTCCTTACATAGCTCCGAAAACCCTGCCGAATTGTACGAATTTCATGCCGCAGCCGGAAAACGGCGAAAATCCCGCGCAGAGCGAACTGCAAACACATTCCGTAATGTATATTATACCATGAAAATTAAAAAATTACAATACTTATTTCCTTTTTAATTCCGCCTCATACAAAAAATCGGTTATAAATAACATAAATATACTTGACACATCACGTTTATAAGGGTAAAATAATAAGTATACAGCCGGATGTAAAATTATCCGGTCTGCCGGTTTCGGATGGCATGAAATATATTTTACGGCACGGAAACGGCATTGCCGATTGATAACTAAAAAGGAGAATTATAAAATGGAAACACTTCAGGGAATTAAACGTACACATAAATGTACAGAGCTTTCGGAAAGCAATATAGGTCAGACGGTTACGGTAATGGGCTGGACACAGGTTTACCGTCAAATGGGCGCGCTTACGTTTATAGATCTCAGGGATATAAGCGGTATGGTTCAGCTTTCATTTTCGGAGGATATAAATAAAGAGGCGTTTGAAAAGGCACAGACCGTAAGAAACGAATATGTGCTTGCCGCTGTGGGAACGGTCGTAAAGCGTTCGTCGATAAATCCGAATATGAAAACGGGTACGATAGAAATTCAAGTCACAGAGCTCAGAATATTAAACGCATCCGAAACGCCGCCGTTTGCGGTTGAAGAAAATTCGAAGGTGCGTGAGGAAATACGCTTGAAATACCGTTATATCGATTTAAGACGTCCGGATCTCCGGAAAAATCTTATCACAAGACATAAAGCGGCACAGCTTGCGCGAAATTATTTTTCGGATAACGATTTCCTTGAAATAGAAACACCCATGCTTACAAAAAGCACGCCGGAGGGAGCGAGAGATTATCTTGTTCCGAGTCGTGTGCATCCCGGAAGCTTCTATGCTCTGCCTCAATCGCCGCAGCTGTACAAGCAGATACTTATGCTGTCGGGAGCGGACAGATATTTCCAGATAGTAAAGTGCTTCAGAGACGAGGACCTGCGTGCGGACCGCCAGCCCGAATTTACTCAGATAGATCTTGAAATGTCATTTGTCGATACAGATGACGTTATTTCTGTCAACGAGAAATTCATTCAAAAGCTTTTCAAGGAAATTGCGGATGTTGATGTGAGGCTTCCGCTCAGAAGGATACCGTATAAAGAGGCTATGGAAAGATACGGCTCGGATAAGCCGGATACGCGTTTCGGTCTTGAGCTTAACGATATTTCCGATATTGCCGCGGAGTGTGATTTCAAGGTGTTCAGGGGCGCTGTGGAAAGCGGCGGCTCGGTAAGAGGAATAAACATAAAGGGCGGCGCAAAATTCAGCCGTAAAGAGATAGATTCGCTCGGTGAGTTTGTAAAAACCTATCGTGCAAAAGGACTTGCATGGCTCAGCATAGGGGAGAGTGAGAACAAATCATCCTTTGCCAAGTTTATGAAGCCGGAGGAAACGGAAAAAATCATATCGTCAATGAAAGGCGAAAAAGGAGATCTGCTCGTATTTGTTGCCGATAAAAACCGGGTTGTGTTCGATTCTCTCGGCGCACTCAGAATCGAGGCGGCAAAAAGGCTTGATTTGATCAAGGATAATACTTATGAAATGCTGTGGGTAACGGAATTTCCGCTTCTTGAATACAGCGAAGAGGAGGGAAGATATACCGCAATGCATCATCCGTTCACCGCGCCTATGGAGGAGGATATCGAATATCTCGAAACAGACCCCGGCAGAGTCCGCGCGAAGGCTTATGATATCATAATCAACGGCTATGAGGCGGGCGGCGGCAGCATAAGAATATATGACAGCGGCTTGCAGGAGAAAATGTTCAATGTGCTCGGCTTTACCAAAGAGGATGCGTGGGAGAGGTTCGGATTTTTGCTCGAAGGCTTCCGGTACGGAACACCTCCGCACGGCGGTATGGCATACGGTTTTGACAGATTGATTATGATTTTGACGGGCTGTGACAATATAAGAGATGTAATTGCGTTCCCCAAAGTTCAGAATGCGTCGGAGCTTATGACGGACGCACCGTCTGCCGTGGATGAAAAGCAGCTTGAAGAGCTTTCCATAGGTATAGCGGATATGAGCAAAGATTAAGGCTGCGGCGGTTTTGTAAACAACGGGATTTCTTTTGCATAAAAAATAAATTCCGGTGTCGGGAATTATATCAAATATCAAGAATTAACGAAAGGAATTTGTTATGATTGAAATTTCAAATCTTACAAAAGCTTACGGAAAGAAAAAAGCACTTGACAATATAAGCTTTAATGTAAAAAAAGGAGAGATACTCGGATTTCTCGGGCCGAACGGCGCTGGAAAATCGACGACAATGAATATTCTCACCGGATATATTTCGTCAACCTCCGGCAGTGTCAAGGTTGACGGATTTGATATACTCGAGGATCCCTATGAGGTAAAAAAACGCATAGGCTATCTTCCGGAGATACCTCCGCTGTATACCGATATGACCGTTTGGGAATATCTTGATTTTGTTTACGATTTAAAAAAAGCGGAAAAAGAGAATAAAAAAGAGCATATAAATAAAATTATTTCCATGGTCCGGATCGAGGATATGAAAGGGCGAAAGATCGCAAATCTTTCAAAGGGATACAGGCAGAGAGTGGGACTTGCGCAGGCATTGATAGGTGATCCGGAGGTTCTTATTCTTGACGAGCCGACGGTCGGACTCGATCCGAGTCAGATCATTGAGATACGAAATGTTATAAAGGAATTCGGAAGAGAACGCACGGTGATTTTCAGTTCTCACATATTATCGGAAATAAGCGCGGTGTGCGAAAGGGTCATTATTATCAATAACGGCAGGCTTGTTGCGGAGGATACACCTAAAAAGCTGACCGAGAAATATTCCGAAGGCAAGAAGCTGTCGATTACCGTTGACGGAAAGCGTGAGGATATCGAGGCGGTTATCGGGGAATTCGACGGAATTAAGTCGGGTCGTTTTATCGAGAATAATTCCGACGGATTGTGTGAGTTTGAGATAGAAATGCATGATAAGATAAATTCGGATATGCGCAAAAGGATGTTTATGACTTTTGCGCGGCGTGAGATGCCGATACACTCACTGAATGAAGTATCGGCAACGCTTGAAGGTATTTTCATAAAGCTTACCGGCGGCGCCGGAAATATTTCCGAAAATAAAAAAACAGAGGAGGAAGTTTCGGATGAAAGCAATAATAAAGCGTGAGTTCAGAGGATATTTCACAAGTATGCTCGGATATACGTTTCTCGCTATTTTTCTTTTGCTCAGCGGAGTTATGTTTGTTACAAACAATCTTTCACAGGGCAGGACATCCATGAACGATTATTTTATAAGTATGCTGAGCTGGGCGATATTTATTCTTCCGATCTTGACAATGCGTATGTTTTCCGAGGATAAAAAGCAAAGAACGGATCAGCTGCTGCTTACGTCGCCCATATCGATAACCGAGATGGTTGTGGGCAAATTCCTTGCCGCGGTGAGCGCTTTCGGTATATCTTTGGCGGTCACGCTTCTTTATCCTCTTATGATGTCTTTTTATTCAAGCGTTCCTTTTGCGGAAACGGTAAGTCTTTACGCCGGTTTTATACTTTTCTGCTCTATGATAATTTCGATAGGCTCATTTATGTCATCCGTTACGGAAAATCAGATCGTTGCGGCAATCTCGACCTATGGAGTGATCATTCTTTTAATGTTCCTGGATATGCTTACATCGATAGTGTCAAATCCCGTAATATCAAAGATACTTCTGTGGATTTCTCCCTTTGAGCGTTTTACCGATTTTACGATCGGTATTCTCAACATGGAACCGATCATATATTATATAAGCATGACGGCGGTATTTCTGTTTTTGGCGGTAAGGGTGTTCGAGAAAAAGAGATGGTCTTGATATATGGGAATTACGGAAAGGACGGATAAATAAATGAAAAAACAGATAAGATGGAAGTATCTTATAAATTCGACCGTTATGCTTGTCGGAGTTATGGCGGTAATCATTGTGTTCAACATACTTGTATCGGTTTTTGTTGATAAATTCCCCGTAAAGCTGGATTTAACCGAGGCAAAGGTATTTGAGATTTCGGAGTCAACATATGAATATCTCGAAAGCTTTGACACACCCGTTACAATATATATCCTTGCGGGTGAGCAGGATCAGGACGACAGTATCAGAACGGTTCTTGACAAGTATGAAAAGGCAAACAAAAATATAAAGATCGTTAATATAAATCCGAGTGAAAATCCCACATTCGGCAGGAAATATGTCGAGGCGGGAAACAGGCTTTCAATGAATTCCGTCATAGTTGACGCCGGGAACAGGTTTAAGGTATATTCTCATGCCGATATGTATAATGTCAATTCATCCAATATACCCACAAGCATAAGGGCGGAACAGAAAATAACGGCGGCGCTTAAATATGTTTCAAGTTCGATCGATTATAAGGTTTATTTTGTGCGGGGACACGGTGAAGAGTCGCTTGACGGCGCGGAAATGAGGCTGAAATCGGATAATTATGTGACGGGTTCGTTCAACATAGCGTCGGAGGAGATACCGTCGGATGCCGATATGCTTATTGTTGTAAATCCTCGTAATGATTTTACAAAGGCGGAGATCGCAAAGCTTGACGCGTTTTTTAAGAATGCCGGCAAGGCTCAGTTCCTTTTTGAAGGTTCATCTCCGGAGCTTCCGAATTTATATGAGCTTATCAGGGAGTGGGGGATACAGGTAAATAATGATTTGGTGATAGATGAAAGCAATGTAACCAATATCGGTCTTGTCAAAGCGGAAAATGCGACAAATGATATTACCGCGCCGATCGTTGACGGCGGAAGGATAACGGCATATTATCCGTTCCCGAAATCCGTTACAAAGCTTTACGATTCAAACAGCGGAGTTGAAGTCATACCGATTATTGTTACATCGGAGAGCGCATATGCCAAAGGCGATATAACCGAAGCTGTTTCAGCCGAGTCGATCGTGAAAAACGAAAATGATAAAACGGGAGAATTTATAATAGCGGCGGCGGCAACAAAGCAAGGCGCAAATCCCGATGAGGACGCCATAATTTTTGTTTCGGGCAGTACGCTTTTGCTTGATACCGACCCGGATATGCTTGCGGAATACGGGTTTGCGAATTACGATATATATTCCGCCGTTATGAACTATCTTGAGGGCTCAAAGGAAAATTACAGTATACAGCCGCGTTCGCTTGTATCGAATATGCTTACGATAGAGATACTTGATTTTGTCGTTATGGGTGGAATAACCGTTATTATTATTCCTATTGCCGCGCTTATATTCGGTATAACGGTATGGATAAGGAGGAAGCATCTCTGATGAAGAAAAAGATGCCCGTTTGGGCAAAGGGTATTATTATACTGCTGATAATAGCGGCTCTTATCGGAGCTATTGCTGCGGTGAACGGAATTTCTCCCGGGGAGGAAGATAATATTGCGGAGCGAACCGATGTACCCCGGTATGATGTGTATCGTTCGGACAGTGACAAGGTATCCCGGATAAAAATAAGTTCGGCGGAAAATACGCTTGTATTTAAAAACAATGACGGGACATGGACATTGAATGATATAGACCCGTCGGAAGTCGCCGGCAATAAAATAGACTCCCTTTTGATGTCCGTTCTTACGGTTATTTCAAATTATGAGATCGAAAAAGATCCTGCCGATCTGTCGATATACGGACTTGATGATCCCGCGCTGACGATTGAGATAGAGAATAAGGATTTATCCGTTGACAAATTTATTGTGGGGGATAAGAGTCCCGTTACGGGGGAATATTTTTATATGCGCGACGGCGGCGATATCGTATACAGCATATATGAGACGAAGGTTTCTCAGATGATGAAGAATGAGGAATATTACCGGGAATTTTCGAGGTTTTCCGTAGAGACGGGAAATCTTGATGAGATAATAATTCAAAGAAAGGGAAAAAACAACATACATCTGAGAGTTAAAGACGATCTGTCATCGGCAATATCCGTTTATAATATATGGGAAATGACGGAACCGTATGACGGCGTTTACAATGCCATCGATCAATTTGTGGAGGATAAGATAATCACGCCGATGAACAGCCTCAATATAAGCAAGATCGCGGAAAAACGCGATGATTACGGACTGGACGATCCGGAATTTATCTTTACCGTGAAATCGGTCACATTTGATGACAACGGTAAAAAGACTGGCGAGGAAACCACACAGGTATTGAAAATATCGAAAAATTTCGAATCGAAGCGTTTTGTAATGATAGACGGACGCGACGGTGTTTATGAGATAAGCTCTTCAAGCGCGGATTTTATGAACACGGATGAGTTTTTGATAATAAGCAAGCTTGCGGTTTTGCGGGATATAGCCGATACAAGCAAGGTTACGGTCACACGCGGCGGAGAAGAATATATTATGGATATTTCCCACAGCGATGACAACAGGAATTTTGAATTTAAAATAAACGGCAGGGACGCGGACTCGGATGAGTCGAAGAAAAAGTATCAGGACATTATAAGCATAAGCGCCGACGGACTCTGCAATAACGAGCCTGTA
>JAFLUR010000093.1 GCA_022508725.1 Oscillospiraceae bacterium | reverse complement strand
TTGTACAAATACCGATTTTGTAAGCTCGGGCTCGTTCCAGTAACCGAGCGCCACGCCCGTTCCGCCTATGCACAGCTCGCCTTTCTCTCCCGTCTTACAGGGTTTGTCATCTTCATTGAGAATAAGTATGCGCGTGTTTTTGCAGGCTTTTCCTATCGGCAAACGGTCATCGTCATGAAACTCTCTGTCAACAATATAATATGCGCTCTCAACCGTAGCCTCCGTCGGACCGTATAAATTCGCATAAATACACTGAGGCAGATTTTTTCGCCATATATTAAGCTGTTTGTTGGGCATTATTTCGGCACCGGACAAAACCAGCTTCAGATCCGGAAGCTTCAGCTTCTCAAGCACACCGGAATTTGCAACTCTTTTTATGATCGTGGGAACCCAGTGTATACATGAGATTTTCTTTTCCGCCACATATTCCATCAGTCTGTCCGGATACATGAGAAGAGCTTCGGGAATAATGCAGACTGCGGATCCTTTGTATATTGAGGAGTATATATCCGTAATCGTACTGTCAAAGTGAAACGGAGCAGCCAGACCCCATATGTCATTTTCATCAAACTCGAATGTGTCGGTACACCACCTGACCAGATTGATGAGACTTTCTCCCGAAACCGTAACGCCCTTCGGTATTCCTGTGGTACCGGAGGTAAACATGATATATGCCGGATCCGAAGCGCATACCTTTTCGATTGCCTCGTCAACGACCGCATCGTCGGCAGGTTCGGACATCAAATCTTCCGGAAGCAGTATATCCGCTTCCGTTTCAAGCGCTTCAAGGCGTTTTTTTCCCTCATCGTCCGTGATAATCGCCGACGGAACAAGAGTGGAAACAATTTTCTCCAACCTGACGAGCGGGGCGTCGTAATTAACCGGAGCATACGGTGAACCGGCGTACATTGCGCCTATAAATCCTATCACTGAGTTCACGCTCTTCGGTAAATACACAACTATCGGATGAGCTCCGCCCGTTTTAACTCTCTTTAATAATCCGCTCCCGACGGCGCGGGCTTTTTCCTTCAGCTCATTGAAAGATATCGAGGTATCGGCATCCTCAAACGCTGTTTTATCTCCGTATTTTTCCGCCGCTCTGTCCAAAAGACATACGGCGCTGTTCATATTTTTTTCCATGTTTTATTTCCCAATCGTTTTAATTTTGCAGACTTTTTTTTAGAGTCACCCTGTCTATCTTGTCATTCGCCGTATGAGGGAATTTATCCATCACGACAAGCTCCGACGGCAGCATATATGCGGGTATATATTTTCTCAGCTCGGTGTTGAACTTTCTCAGTCTGAGTTCCTCACGGCTTTCGACAAACAGAACTATTTTTTGATTTTTGTCATCAAATACGGCGCACGCGCCGTTTACGCCGTCTATACACATTGCCGCGTTTTCGATCTCGCCGAGTTCGATTCGATTTCCCTTTACTTTGACTTGGTTATCCATGCGGCCGAGATACATAATAAGCCCCTCATCATTCACATAACCCAGATCGCCGGTGCGGTAAATACGCTCCGTATAATACGGATTCAAAGGATTTTGAACAAATGCCTTATCTGTGATCTCTTTATTATTCCAGTATCCCAGAGAAACACCGGAGCCTATAACGCACAACTCGCCCTGCTCGTTTGTTTTTGCCTGCTCGTTTTTTTCGTTCAATATAATCACACGCATATTTTCGCACGCTCTGCCTATGGGCAGAGGGTCGCTGTCGGCAAATTCCCTGTCCGCTATGTAATATGTGCAGACATCAGAGATCTCGGTCGGACCGTATAAATTCGCGTATACGCAGTCCGGCACGGACCTGCGCCATATATTAAGCTGTGTATTGGGCATAACCTCGCCGCAGAAAGCCACATTTTTGAGAGTCGGCATCTTAACCGTCGAAAGTACGCCGGAGTTCGCGACATTTATCATGACGGTAGGCACCCAAAAAATTGTGGTAATACCGTTATCGCGGATAAATTCCGGCAGCTTTGAAGGAAACAAAAACAGCGACTCGGGTATAATGATCATTTTTGCGCCTGTCAAAAGGCAGCTGTATATATCGAAAATCGAGTTATCAAAATAGAACGGCGCCTGATTGCCGAGTACCGAGTTTTCATCTATATCAAATGTATTCTCCACCCACCGGGCATAGTCGATCACGCCTCTGTGCGGAACGGTCACGCCCTTGGGAGTTCCCGTCGAACCCGAAGTGAACATTATATAAATCGGATCAACATCCGTCACTCTTGAAAGAGTTTTTTCAACAAGCGCTTCATCTGCCTCGGTTTCCGCAATTTCCTCATAAATATGCACTTTTATCCCGGCGGGCAGATCAAGTCCGCTGAGATTTTCGTATCCCCGGGCATCAGTTATAATATGCGCTCGTCCCATCATGCTGTCTATGATCTTTTGTATTCTGTTGAGAGGCATGTCATACGCTATCGGCACATACGGGTTTGCGCTGTACATTGCCCCCATAAAGCTCACCGGACACGAAATGCTTTTTTTCAGATATACCATTACCGGAGCAACAAGATAATCGGCTTCGGTCGCGCGTATAACGGCAGTTGCCAGCGCATATCCCCGCTTTCTCAATTCATTGAAGCTTATTTCGCCCCATTCATCGACAATCGCTGTCTTATCCCCGTATTTTTCCGCTGCCGCATCCAACAACCTTACGGCGGAATTTAAGTGTGTCATAATTCCTCCAAATTGAAATAATCCGGACCGTATTTACATCCTTGAATTTTAAAAATATATTTTTGATATAATAACGGAACCGGTATTTATTTGAGCTCTTTTTCGTAAAACCCCGCGGTTTTGCAAAAATACAGAGCCTTTATTATTATAGCACATTTCAACAAAAAACACAATATGTTTTCGGTGATTTTGATTGCCGAAAATGTAGAAAAATAAAACTTTATTTTATGCAGGTTGCCGAATATTACAAAAAAACGCTGCAATAAAATTATTTGCCGTCAAAAAACGGCGGAAAACAGAATAAAATATGTAATATTTAAGGAATCAATATCAAAAAAACAATCCGGCAACGGGGCGGAAAACCGGTGTGTTTGCAAATCTCCCGTAAATAAGCGTTTTTTTGTAAATTATTTTTTGATATTGATTTATCTATCATTTCCTTAAATTGGTATTTCTCCGATTTGATTATTCCGAAATACAATATAAGGGCGGAAATCGGACAAGCCTTATTTCCACCCTTGTAAAAATTATATTACCGGTCCGTAGCTTAGAGCCTGTTTAGTATCTGAGATCGTCGGATTTTTGAGCGGATTTTTCTGCCGGCAAAGTGCAAAATTCGCAGGAATACTTTGTGTATTTCAAGAATTTTGCGCTTTGCCGGAAAAGACGCCAAAAAGATGATGATTGGAAGATACTAAACAGGCTCTTATGCAAAATCAAGAATGTTACCGGCGGATCAATAATCCAAAACCTCACATTTTTTCGTATACATATTGCCGTTTTTCGCAAAAAACGTGATTTCACGACTTCTGTCAACAAGCTTTTGTTCCGTTCCGTTTATTATGACAGTTACATCCGGATACACATACTCTACTATTGATATTGACGCGTTCAGATTTGATTTTAAAGCATTTTTGCATCTTTCATATTTCTCCTCGAGAACGCTGATTTCATATTCCACATCCAAAGCCTTTTGTTTCATTTCTTTATATGCTTTTTTCTGCGAATCGGTAGATGTCCTTATACCGGAATACAATGTTTTATTCAATTGTGAAAGCAATGATTTATTAGCCGCAATACTTTCTTTAAGTTCCGCCATATCATCTTTTGTCACGGGCGGCACGCAAATTTCCGCGGTTGTGGGAATATAACTGCGCGAACCGAGCTTTTTGCATATAATAGCCTGCATGGACTTAACCAAACCGCCTATAATGCTCCCGTTTGTGCCTATAACAATAATTTTGCCGTCGGTTTGAATATTTGCCTGTATTACCGCATTGGTCGTTATATCCGCTTTTGCCCTGACGACGGCGCTTTCTATATATTTTGAAACCAAGCTTCCTCCCGACGATATTACGGCTTTTTCCATTCCCTTTATACCGCCGTTGATTATAACATCGCCGCCGGCATAAATTTCCGCGGCTTCCACCATGCCGCCCACCGAAACCGAACCGACCGCTTTTATACGCATACCGGAACACACGTTTCCGTAAACTCTTACCGCGCCTATAAAATCAACGTTTCCGACAGACGTATCAACATCGCCTTCTATCGTAAGCAAAGGAAATACAAATATCTTGTCGTTGATCAGCTGAACAAGTCCGTCTATTTTCGAAACGAGCGTAACTTTATCGCTGAGTATTTCCGTGTTTGTTCCGGCGGGGATTCTTTTGTTTCTGGCTTCCTTTCCTCTCAGAGTATGTCCGAAAACATCGCTGCCGTTTATTGCCTTTACCAAAGGAATGTATACGGCCAGAACCTCGCCTTGTTTCACCGAAATGAAATTATCGACATTACGGTAATCCACATTTCCGTTCTCATTGAGTTTGGGTTTCATGCTTGTCTCAAGATTGACTTTATATTCGATTTCGGCATCGATTCCGTCAACCGGCTGTTTGCCTTTCGCAACGGCCAAATATTCATAATACGAATTATCCTCAATGGCTTTTTTTATTACATCTTCGTTAATTCCGAACACGATCTTGTTTTTTTTGAGAACATTCATCACGGTGTCAAAATCTATAATTTTCTTTTCTTTTTCTTCATCATCTTCATCGCATTCATAAAATATTATGCCCGCGTTCATTTTATCATCAGTAACTATTACCTCGACCGTACCTGTCATTGCAGTCACTCCTTTACCGGTTAAATCTTAAATAGTTCATACAATACACCGCTTTTATTATAACACAGTATTTTTTATTCTACAATAATCAATATAAACAAAAATACCGGTGTAATTTTATATACATTGATTATATCGATTGAGAAACATCCGGGCTGTCCGAAAGGTTTGTTTTGCATGCCGCAAATGCTTTTGATTTTTATAAAAATACACAATCGGGAATTATGCATGCAAGCCTCATTTTATTTTGCGAAAAAGGTTGATTATACGGCTGAAATATTATATAATATATCTCACGGACAAAATAAATTTCGAGAAAGCGGGAGCAATAAATATTTCGGCAATACAAACAGGTTATTTTTTTATTATCATTTTATGCATGATTTCCCGGAAATGTTTTTTCGGACGTTTGAGGACGAACCCGGGAGAGAGCGGGGGATGGCGAGGCAAGACTTAATCGTTGATTTCCCCATGCATAAATACAAGGAGGAAAACAATATGCATACCGAGTTTTTGATGGGTAACGAGGCGATTGCCATGGGCGCTGTTGCGGCGGGACTCAATTTGATTTCGGGATATCCGGGAACGCCGTCTACAGAGGTTTTGGAAACCGCGGCAAAACAAAACAAAGGCAGCTTCTATGCGGAGTGGTCGGTAAACGAAAAGGCTGCGCTGGAGCTTGCCGCAGGCGCTTCTTACACAGGCGCAAGAAGTATGGTAACGATGAAACAGGTCGGGTTGAATGTTGCGTCCGATCCGCTGATGAGCCTTGCATATATAGGCGTCAAGGGCGGTATGGTGATTATGGCAGCGGACGATCCGGGTCCGATTTCCTCTCAGACCGAGCAGGACACACGGCATTTCGCCGCTTTTTCAAAGCTGCCGTGCTTTGATCCGTCTTCGGTACAGGAGGCATATGATATGATCGGGGACGCATTCCGGTATTCGGAGAAATACGGAACTCCGGTTCTGTTCAGACCGACAACGCGCATATGTCACGGATATGCGTCTGTTCGTATTAAAGATATTGATGAATATGACGTTTGCAAGCCGGAGGGATTTATTAAGGATTCCGGTAAATGGGTGATATTTCCGAAGCTTTCTTACCAAAGTCATCTGAACATTGAAAAGAGAAATGTCGAATTGAGCGATGTATTTTCGGATTACGATAAAAACCGCATATATCCGTCCTCATCTTCCGGATGCAAAAAAGGCATTGCAACGCATGGAATAAGTTTTTCCTGTGCAGCGGAGGAAATTAAAGGGAAGCCTGCGCCGCGTATCATGAAAGTTGCCACACCTTTTCCGTTTCCCGAAAAGGCGGCTGTCCGGTTTTTGTCGGGACTTGATGAGGTGTTGTGCATTGAGGAATTGGATCCGGTCATTGAACGTGAGCTGACATATATTTGCGGAAAATATCGGCTGCCGGTAAAAATCAGAGGCAAGCTGACAGGGGATGTGTCCGCTGCCGGAGAAAATACGCGCGATGATATCGCCCGGGTACTTTCCGGATTTATGGGTTGGGATTTTTCCGGAAATGCGCCGGCATTGCCGGAGCCGCCGGAGCTTCCGGTAAGACCGCCGGTGCTTTGCGCCGGCTGTCCGCATCGCGCTTCATTCTATGCGGTCAAGGAAGCCATGAAAGGCAAAAAAACCGTTTTTTGCGGTGACATCGGTTGTTACACGCTCGGAAACGCCATGCCGCTTGATATGGTTGACACCTGCCTTTGCATGGGTGCCGGCATCAACATAGCGCAGGGAATAGGGAAGATGGAACCGGATACCTGTTGCTTTGCTTTTGTGGGCGACTCGACATTTTTTGCCTCGGCAATTACGGGAGTTGTAAATGCCGTATATAACCGGGCAAACATGACTTTGATCGTTCTCGATAATTCCACAACAGCCATGACCGGTCATCAGCCGCATCCCGGAACGGGACGCACAATGATGGGGGAGATCGTTCAAAAGATATCGATAGAAAAGGTTTTAAGCGGAATAGGAGTAACGGCGGTGGAAACGGCGGATCCTCTGGATCTTGAGGCTTCCGTCGCATGCGTGCGTGCCGTGTCCGAGCGGGACGGTGTAAAGGCGGTTATTTTCAAATCTCCGTGCATCGCCGTTACAAAACCCGCCGGAGCAAAAAAGGTAAACAAGGACAAGTGTATTCGTTGTAAAAAGTGTGTCACATCGCTCGGCTGTCCGGCAATAACAATACAAGAGGATACGGTTTGTATCGACGGAGGTTTATGTACGGGCTGCGGTCTGTGTGCGCAAGTTTGTCCCGTTGGGGCGATCGGCGGAGGTGAGAGTCATGAATAAAAATATTTTGCTCTGCGGCGTCGGCGGACAGGGAACGGTACTGGCGTCAAAACTGCTTGCGGCAGCCGCTATGGAAAAAAATATTCCCGTTATGAGCGCCGAAACGATAGGAATGGCGCAAAAGGGCGGCAGCGTTTTCAGCCATCTGCGCATGGGAGACGATATTCACACACCTATGATCGGTAAAAATTCCGCTGACGTTATCATAGGATTTGAACCTGCGGAAACGGTGCGTATGCTGCCGTATCTTGCGGGAAACGGTTGTGTGATTGTAAACAGCGATCCTGTCATTCCAGTTACATCGGTTTTAAAAATGTCCTCATATGACGGCGCGGAGATGATTGCGTATCTTAAGCGGCAGGTAAAGAACCTTATTGTTATTGACGGTTCGGCAGCTTGCCTCAAGGTCGGTTCACCGAAGGTTCTCAACATGATTTTGCTGGGCGCGGCACTTGAAAGCGGCGTTCTTCCGTTTACGGCGGAAGAAATCAAATATGTAATGCAAAAACGGGTAAAACCTCAATTTTATGAATTAAACTGCCGTGCTTTGGATTCGGCAGGATCAGGAAAGGAATGAAAATTGAAATGAAAATATCAGAAGAGCAAATCCGATCGGTGAACGGTCGTCTGGCTGCACTGACCGAGTCCGGAAGCTTTTACGGTAAAAAGCTGAAAGAGGCGGGTATTTCGAAAATACATACCGCGGAGGAATTTGAACAGCTCCCGTTTTCCGAGAAAAACGACCTGCGTGATGCTTATCCGCTCGGACTTATGACGGCGCCCGAAAGCGAAATTGTTCGTATACATTCATCATCGGGAACTACCGGTCTGCCGGTAATAATTCCCTATACCGCAAAGGACGTGGACGATTGGGCGATAATGTTCAGCCGCTGCTATGAAACGGCGGGAATTACCAAGGCAGACAGAATTCAAATAACCCCCGCTTACGGTCTGTGGACGGCGGGAATAGGATTCCAGAACGGTGCGGAAAAGCTCGGCGCAATGGTAATCCCCATGGGACCCGGCAATACCGATAAGCAGATACAAATGATGATTGATATGCAAAGCACGGTGCTTTGCTCCACCTCCTCATACGCGCTTTTGTTGGCGGAGGAAATAGAAAAACGCGGATTAA
>JAFLUR010000092.1 GCA_022508725.1 Oscillospiraceae bacterium | reverse complement strand
ATTTAAAGGTGAAGCGGCAGTTGAGAAAAAACGACAGCACCACGCTCAAAGCATATCCCGCCGCAAAGGGAATGCACAGTCTGTCCGAAACAGCCGCCGCGCCGTCCGGCAGACGGTCGGACACCGAGACCATGCAAGCCGTAAAAACGATCATACCCAACGTATTTATCACGCCTATCAGCGCAAATGTCATAAATTGTATGTTGAAAAAACGTTTTATCACTCCGGCTGCCGCAAATCTTTCCGGCAGCCTGTCAAGCAATTTATCGATCAGCTTGTTAAGCTTCGCCGTCAGCCCGCTCATTATCTCCTCCGTCTGCCGCCCCCTCGGACAGCCTAAAACAAAATCTGACTCCCTTTTCGGTATTTTCCGCATAATAGGACGCATTATGAAGATCGAGAATATTTTTCGCAATAGACAAGCCGAGTCCCGTTCCCTCTCCCGAGCGCGACTTGTCCGCCTTGTAAAATCTGTCCCATATCTTATCCATCGATTGCTCTTCAATATGACTTCCTTCGTTTTCAACCGATACTTCGCAGAAATTATCCTCCTTCTTTACACTTACAATCATCTCCATACCTGCGGGAGTATGCCTTATCGCATTGGTTATAAAATTACCGATGACCTGTTCAAGATAGTATTTGTCAAAATCCGCATAAATATCCCTATCGATGTCCTTTAAAATATTTATTCCCTTTTCTTTCGCGTTTTTTAACAGTCTGTCGGCAACCCTTTCGGTAAATTCCGAAAGATCGTGTCTTTTTATGTCCATGACCGCCGCTTTTGATTCAAGCCTTGAATTTTGCAGCATATCGTTGACAAGAGAGCTCATCTTTTTTGTTTCTTCTATTATTACGCTTATATATCTCGACCGCTTTTCGACCGATATTCCGTCCTCAAGACCCTCGGAATACGCGCGTATTATCGCAAGCGGCGTTTTAAGCTCATGCGATACCGCCGCCACAAACTCCTTTCTGCGATTTTCGATCTCGCGCTCTTTCTCCATATCGCTTTTCAGCTTTGCGTTGGCCTCCGTCAGCTCCCTTATCGTGTCATCGAGTCTGTCCGACATATCGTTTATGTTACGCGCCAGCTGTCCCAGCTCATCCTCCGAATTTATATCGCATTTTTGAGAAAAATCGAGATTTTTCATCTTGCTTGTGACCGCGCTTATATTTTTAACGGGCTTTGTTATTACTCCGGAAAGGATCACCGACACCGATATGACAACGATAAGAGCTGCAAAAAACCAAAGCCTGTAGGAATACCTCATTATATCTATCGCCTCATCCATCGAATGAAGAGTATTTACCGTAAATATAAATTGCTCCTCGCCCTCATGCTCCGTTTTCCTCGCAAGGACCATATATCTTTCGCCGTTGTTATCATTGATATATATATAATCCCTGTCCTTGTTCAGAACGACATTGTTTTTTGCATTATCCGAAATGACCCTTGTTATCGCCGTGACCGACTCGTTTCTTTTTATGGATTTTCTCACATCGAAATCGGTCGGGATCTCTATTTTGGTTATTATTCCCGACACCTGACTGTACTGCCTGAAATTAAATCCGAATCCGTATATTCCGGTATAGCCGTCCTCGTAAGGTATCGGAGGCGCGGATCGTCTTGTCGGTGCCGCTTCCGAATTGTTCCGGTCCGGAATATTTCCCGTTTCCCCGGGATTTCCTCCGTCGGGCGGAATTCCCGGTCTGTTTCTGTTTTCCGGCATTTCCCATAGCGCCGTGCCCTTTATAATTTTCTGCGGATTGTAAAACGAGCGATATTCCGGCTCGCGCATACCCGAATAATATACCGTTATCCTGTCGCCCACATCAAGGCCGAGCTTTCCGAATTCCTTGCCGCTTACCGCTCCGTCAAGCGAAAAACGGTACATATTACCTCCGGAATCGGATACCGTCATATAATAAGAAAGCGAATGAAGCACATCGCCGGCTGAAGATGTTATCATAATATACGAGCCGTTTTCGTTTGAAAAATCGACTATGGCGGAGTTTATATCGTCAAAATCGGTAAGACGGCTGTATTCCTCCCCGAAAGCGCTGATATTCTTTATCATGCTCTGCTTTTGATAATATGTATATATCTTGCCGTAAAAAACCGTATGCCCGAGAAAATTAAAAAGTCCGTACAGAAAAAACGCAAGTGACAGACTGAAAAAAACCTTTCTTGTTATCGATGCTTTCGACCAAAGATTACGCATGGCAGCCTCCCGCTATCACAAAGCTTCCTCAAATTTATATCCTGCCTTTATAATGGTTTTTATATGCGCCGCCTTATCGCCCATTTTTGCCCTAAGCTTTTTTATATGCGTATCGACCGTGCGCAGATCGCCGAAATAATCATATCCCCACACCTTTGACAAAAGCGTGTCTCTCGACATCACCTTGCCCTTGTTATTCATAAGATACAAAAGCAGGTCGTATTCCTTGGGCGTAAGCTCCACATATTCTTCATCTATCCGGACGGTGTGCGAGCTTTGATTTACCGTTATCCCGGCAAGAGATATTACGTTCTCGTCATTGCATATCGTTCCGCTCACTCTTTTTATAAGCGCGTTCGCCTTTGCAAGCAGCACCTTCGGGCTGAACGGCTTTGTTATATAATCGTCGGCGCCGAATTCATAGCCCATCAGCTTATCGTCCTCTTCGCCCCGCGCCGTTATCATGATTATCGGAACGGATTTTGTTTTTCGTATTTTACGGCACACCGAAAAGCCGTCCACCTTTGGCAGCATTATATCAAGCAGAATAAGATCGAATTCCCTCTCCTCCGCAAGCTCTATTGCCTCCGCTCCGTCCGCCGCTTCCGTGACCTCAAAACCCGCATCCTCAAAATAATCCTTTATGACCTCGCGTATAAGCTCCTCGTCCTCAACAATAAGCACACCTGTCTTCATATATATATCACCTCTCGTTTTTCTCTCGTTCCCGATTTTTACGTTCCGCCCGATAAACGGCTGCGTAAACACCGGTTTACGGGCAATCAAAAATATCCGGTGTTTCTTTATTTTGTTATCATTTTTGCTTCGAGATAAAATCTCTTGTCGCGCGCCTCGCCCATCGAAAAGGTCTTTCTCGGAAGAGCGCCCTCGCGGATAACCGTTTCAAACAGCTCCGACTTTGATATCGGCGGAAGTATAAATCCCATATCCGTGCCCTTTGACGCAAGGCTCTCAACAACGTCCGCGCCGTGGATATAGTCGATCTTTACATTGTTGCGTTTTATATAATCATCGAGAAAGCTCTGCAGCGTCCCCGCCGCCAAAGCCGCTTTCGGCGATTTCACATACAAATGCCCGTGTTCTCCCCCGTAAACATATTCTATATGATGTCCCTCGTTGGGCTTCTTGCCCGCCTTGGGATAATAATGCAAAAACGCGTTTACGACGTCGGATTTTTTAACGCCGAACAATACCCTGTGTATCGGCTCGAATTCAAGACTGTCATCGTGCAGATTTACGACCTCGACAAGCGCAAAGCGCGCGGGATGCGTTTCTCTTTCCTCCGGCGGAAGATTTTTCTTGATATTTTCCCAGCACTCCTTTGCGGAGGCAAGCGAATGATTTCCGTCTCCGACCGCATATATGAGCGGGTTATCACCCGACAAAATCTTGTTTTCCGTTTTCTCTATATTTTGGGAGAAAATATCCCTCGACGCGTCGCACATGGCATATCCTCTCAAGTGACCGCTGTCCGACATAAGGTCGAAATCATAAACTGTATCGTAATCGGACACAAGCTTTGCCGCGCCCTCCACGATTTTTTTCTCCGGATCGTCTATCAGCAGCATAATATGCGGTATTTCAAGCGGCGCATTCTCTCTTATCCTCACTCTCGGCGGTATTCTGTCATAAACAACGCCCTCGGTCGCTCTTACCGGCGATTTTGAGCCTTTGTGAAAATCATACCGCTCAAGATCGATGCTTCCGACAACTCCCTTTCTTACTCTTCCGTCCCCCATAGTCCTCTCTATGTATATGAAGGTATTGTGAAGAGTCCTGAATTTTCCGCCGTCAATATATTCATGCATTGTCTTGTTTATATTCGCGATACGTCCCGCGTCATTTCTTCCGAGATAAATTTCCGGAAATATTATTTTATACGCGGACGGCGCGTCACCCACAAATTCATTTACCTTCTGCCAGTAAGCCGGCTCCGAGGTATACTGATCGCACGCGACCACACTCCATTTTGTATATTCCAAATTCTGCGGAAGCATAATGTCCGCCGGTCCGAAAATAGTCATATCCCATCAAATCCTTTCTTTTATGTTTATCAAATCAATAAATTCTTATTCCGCAATATCACATACCTTTGCTCCGGTATATTTCACAAGATCCTCGCGGCTCAATAAAAGCGTGACTCCGCACATTCCGCCCGAGATCGCTGTTTTTTCGTATTTTTCGCATGATGCATCTATATAAACCGGGAATTTCTTTTTCATGCCTATCGGAGAAACTCCGCCCCTGATATATCCGGTAACCGGCAGCAGCTCCTTTGTCGCTATAAGCTCGGTCTTTTTGTTCCCGGATTCCCGCGCAAGCTTTTTTAAATCGATCTCCGAATTTACGCTGACGCATACGGTCATATATCCCGTTTTATCGCCCTTTGCGACAAGCGTTTTAAAGGACTGCTCCGGCGGTATGCCGGTTTTTTGCGATACGCGCATACCGAAATTCTCTCCGATCTCCTCATCCGCTTCATATTCGATAAGCTCGAATTCTATCCCCGCGCCCGCAAGCAGTCTTGCCGCATTGGTGGTCTTTTTATTGCCTTTACTCATATTGCTCACTTCCGTAAAAAAACATTTTACCTATTTCAATTCAACAACGGTCACGCCGTTTTCACCCTCGCCGTATTTTCCGGGTCTGTGGGATTTGACATATCTGTGCTTTCTGAGCATATCGCCTATCCCGCTTCGCAGTACGCCCGTACCCTTGCCGTGTATGACGGTAACCGGCGATACTCCGGCAAGATAACAGTCGTCAAGGAATTTTTCGACATTCATAAGAGCCTCTTCGAGATTTTGTCCCCTCACATCGACTTCTGTTTTTACCGTCTTTGCTTTCGAGGCAAATCCTCTTCCGATATATTGTTTCGCTGTTTCCGCTCCCTTTTTCTCTTCCCTGTCGATAAGATTGGATATATGCACCTCCATCTTTATTATTCCCGCCTGCACTCTTACCATACCGTTCTTATCCGGCTCCTTTATTACGATTGCCTCACGGTCCATATCAACTATCTTAACCGGCGAACCCCTTTTCAGATTTTTGGGCGGCTCTCTGTAGGTCTTGACCGGCTTTGCCGCGCGCGCCATTCCCTCCTCAATGCTTTCCTGCTTGCCCTTGAGCTTTTCGCGCGCCTTACGCACCTTATCCCCGACGTCCTTTGCGCCGCTTTTTTGCAGCTCTTCAAGCTCCTTGATTATCCTGTTGGACTCATCCTTCGCGTCAAGAAGTATTATCTTCGCCTCACGCCTTGCCTCTTCGAGTATCCTGCTCTTGTTGTCCTTTAAATCGGCGCGTTCCTTGTCAAGCCGGTTTTTCAGGTCGATCATTTCCCGTTTCACTCTTTCGGCATATTCGCGCTCCCTGCGCGACTGCGCCCTGTTTTCCTCCAGTTCGGTTATAACGTCCTCGAATTTTATGTTTTCATCGGACAGTATCTCGTTTGCCCGTGAGATTATCTCCTCGGACAGTCCCAGCCTCCGGGATATGGCAAACGCGTTCGATTTCCCCGGCACTCCGATAAGCAGCTTATATGTCGGACGCAGGGATTTTATATCAAATTCGCATGACGCGTTCTCCACACCCTCCGTCGAAAGCGCGTACAGCTTCAATTCGCTGTAATGAGTCGTTGCCGCGACTCTGCATCCTTTAAAGCGGAGATATTCTATCACCGACACCGCAAGAGCCGCTCCCTCGGTCGGGTCTGTTCCCGCTCCGAGCTCGTCAAACAGCGTGAGCGAATTCGCGTCGGCATTTTCGGTTATCGATATGATATTTACCATATGAGACGAAAATGTGCTGAGGCTCTGCTCTATACTCTGCTCGTCGCCTATATCGGCAAACACATTCGAAAACACAGCCGCGCGGCTCGCATCCGCAACGGGGAGATGAAGCCCCGCCGCCGCCATTATCGAAAAGAGTCCGAGCGTTTTAAGCGTGACGGTCTTTCCGCCGGTATTCGGGCCGGTAATGACAAGCGTGTCGAATTTATCGCCCATATAAATATCGTTCGCGACCACCGTGTCCTTGTTTATAAGCGGATGCCGCGCCTTTTTGAATTCTATCGTTCCCGTATCGTTCAGCTCCGGCTCGGTTCCGCCGTAATCCATCGACAGCTTGCCTTTGCAGAATATGAAATCAAGCCTTGTCACGATATCGAAATCCGCCGTGACCGCCTCCGCATTTTCCGCCACCTTTGCCGACAGCTCCGCCAAAATCCTCTCCGTCTCGATTTTTTCTCGGTTTGACAGCTCGCGTATCTCATTGTTCATATTCACCACGCTCATCGGCTCGATAAACAAAGTCGCTCCGCTCGACGAGCTGTCGTGCACTATTCCCTTTACCTCCGCTCTGTACTCCGACCTTACCGGAATAACATATCTTTCCTCTCTTACCGTTACGATACCGTCCTGCAAAAATTTTCTGTAATGTGAGGAATGTATCATTTCGTTAAGCGTGTCCCGGACCTTTGCGTTCAGATTTTTCATTTTGCGCCTTATCGCCGCAAGCTCCGCGCTCGCGTCATCCGCGATCTCATCATCTCCGGCGATTGCGGAGTTTATGGCGTCCTCCAGACTCTTTACCGTTATTATCCCGTCCCCGAGTCCGCGTAGGATAACCGAATTTTCGCTCGTTTCTTCCGTATATGATTTCATTCTTCTTGCCGCGTAAAGACACCTCGAAACTTCAAGCAGTTCCCGAATATTAAGCGAACTCCCCATATCGCAGCGTTTCACGCTCGACGCGATATCGGTCAGGGAAAGCTTTACCGGAGGCGCTCCCGATTTAAGCATTGCCGACACCGCCTCGGTCGTTTCCCTTTGAAGCTCTCTCGCCGCCGCGGCGCTCTTTTCCGGCTCCAGCGACAGTATCCTCTTTTTCACAAGCTCGCTGTCGGTATAAGACGACAATTTTTTTAATATTTTATCAAACTCAAGTATTTTAAAATTCCTCATTTATATTCTCCTCAAAACGCCCCGGCAAATACGGATCATTTCGATTGGGCTTCATAAACGCGCAGATTGCCGTATTCTCCTGTAAGCGGCGCCATCTGCCTGAATCCTATCTTTCCGCCCTTTAAAACCTCTCCGTAAGTCTTGCCGTCATCATTCCAATTAAATATTTCAAGATCGTTTATATAAAACACGACCGTGCCGCCGCACTTCACCACCCGTATATTATATATATCCCTGCAGTCCTCGACATTCGGTATCGGGTCCGCGCCTTGAACCACAAGGTGAAATCCCTTGCTCTTTCTGAGATTACAGGTATGAAAAGAGCGTTCATCCTCCCACATACGTCTGAAATAGGACACATGATACGCGTTTATATCGCCGCTGTGGTACAGATTATATTGTCCGTCCCTCTTTTGCAGGCTCTCGTCAAATATATCCTCTCCGTGTATACCTCTTGCGGAAAAGAACAGAATGGCAAGTCCCGGCTCCTCGACAGGTCTGAACTCCCATTCGATTATAACGTCATCGGGGAAATTCTCCGGACACCAGTACACAAAATTCGCTTTTTGTCCGAGTTCTTCATCAAGCATATTTTTCATCCGCATCCTGCCGTTTTCAAAATATACCTTTGCCTGCCCCTCCATGACGAAATCCTTTACATCTTCCCCGCATGAAAGCTTGTTTTCATATATAAGTTTTCCTTTATTGATAATCATAACAGCACCGGTCCTTTAATATATTGTAATATGTACCCGAATACACGCAAAAACGCCGTCCGCAATATACCGGGATTATTCTTTGTATAATTATTATACCATTTATTCCGGCTAAAAACAATCAATTTTTATTATTTTATGTAAAAATAAAAAAAACTCTTGAAAAAGCCTCAAAAATATATTACAATAAAATCTGAACATTATTGTGCGAAAAACGCGATTTTTCTGCATAATAAAGGAATTTCCGATAAAAATATCAATTATATGCCATTGTATGTTACGGTGTTTTACATCGGATAAAAAAACACGTTTTATTTAAGAGCCTGTTTGGTATTCCTCCAATCGTTGGATTTTTGAGTGGATTTTTCT
>JAFLUR010000091.1 GCA_022508725.1 Oscillospiraceae bacterium | reverse complement strand
CGCAAGCGTTCGCACCGGTTTTTCGCCTTGACGGCAACAGGCGACCGGTAAAACGATACGGTCGGCTGCCGGTGCCGGATTATTTTTTGATATTGATTTATCCGGAGTTCCCTTGGATTGTAAAATATCGAAATCAGAAAGTTTGGGAGGAATAAGAGTGGGTCTTACAGTACAAAAATACGGCGGTACATCGGTTAGGGACGCCGAAAGAGTGATGAATGTCGCGGAGCGTATCGTTGAGGCTTATAAAAGCGGAAACAATGTCGTTGTAGCGGTATCGGCACAGGGTGATACCACAGATGATCTGATAGAAAAAGCGAAAGAAATAAATCCGAAAGCGTCAAAGAGAGAAATGGATATGCTTCTGTCCACGGGCGAGCAAATTTCCATTGCGCTGCTTGCAATGGCTATCGAAAAGCTCGGCTATCCGGTAATATCCCTTACCGGTTGGCAGGCTGGAATGAAAACCGATTCGAATTACGGCGCGTCCAGAATACACAGAATAGAAACCGAGCGTATAAACAATGAGCTTGACAAAAGAAGAATAGTTATCGTAGCCGGATTTCAGGGAATCAATAAGTATGATGATATAACAACACTCGGAAGAGGAGGCTCGGATACGTCGGCGGTTGCTCTTGCCGCAGCTCTTCATGCGGACGTTTGCGAAATATATACCGATGTTGACGGCGTGTATACGACCGATCCGAGAATAGTCCCGAATGCGAAAAAGCTTAATGAAATATCCTATGATGAAATGCTCGAGCTTGCGAGTCTGGGCGCAAATGTGCTTCATAATCGTTCGGTTGAAATGGCAAAGAAATATAATGTTAAATTAGCGGTGAAATCAAGCCTTAACAGGGTTGAGGGAACATACGTCAAGGAGGTTAATCAAGTGGAAAAAATGTTGGTCAGAGGTGTGACCCGCGATAATGATACGGCAAGAATCGCTCTTTGCGATGTCGATGACACGCCGGGTAAGGCATTCAGCATATTCTCAATGCTTGCGAAAAGCAATATAAGCGTGGATCTGATCATTCAGTCCATAGGAAAGGAAAATAAAAAGGACATCAGCTTTACGGTATCCGAGAGCAATCTTGAAGCCGCTCTGAAGGTTCTTGAAGAGAATAATTCGATAATAAATGCGAGAGAAACGAAATGGTCAAAGGACGTTTCAAAGGTCTCCATTGTGGGAGCGGGCATGGTGAACAATTCCGGAGTTGCGGCGACAATGTTTGAGGCGCTTTACAATGAGCATATCAACATTCACATGATAGCAACATCGGAAATCAAAATATCCGTTCTTGTTGACAGAAAGGATGCGGAAAGAGCCGTTTCCGCAATACATGACAAATTTAATTTAGCATAATAAAGCAAACACCGTACCGATAAATTCAAAAAGCCGCCGTGCGGCTTTTGATGCGCATAAACCTCTTATTGGGATTTTGTCGGGATTTTATTGAGGCCTAAATGCTTCACTTGATTTAACGATTATCCGGTAACTGTGCGGCAGAAAATTTTTCGCCCGCTTTGCGGGGGGTGACAGATTTGACCGGCACCGATACTGTTCGCCAGATGTCGGGGTTATACCCCGCGCGAAACAGACCGGGTAATCGTTTTCGCTGTAGTTGGAGAAAATATTATGTATGAAAAAAACGAAAATGATGTAAAAGAGTACAAAATCGAGGGCAGAAACCCTGTTGCGGAGGCTATCCGCTCGGGCAGAGAGATCGACAAGATCTTTATAAAAAAGGGAAATCTCGAAGGCTCGATAATTCCCATAATAAAAAAGGCAAAGGAAAAGGGTATCGTAATAAGCGAGGTCGAAGGTCGGAAGCTCGATTCAATGAGCGAAACCGGGAGCCATCAGGGGATCATAGCCTATGTCGCCGCGGTCGGGTATTGCACGATCGATGAGATTTTAAAGACGGCGGAAGAAAAAAACGAACCCCCGTTTGTTATAATATGCGATAAAATAAGCGATCCGCGCAATCTCGGCTCTGTAATAAGGACGGCAAACTGCGCGGGAGTTCACGGAATAATCATCCCCAAAAGGGGTGGGGCGGGACTCGGTGCGGCTGCGGCAAAGGCAGCGGCGGGAGCCGAGGAATATACAAAGTTATGCAAGGTAACAAATATCGCGCGGACTGTCGATGAGCTGAAAGAAAAGGGATTGTGGATAGCCGGAGCGGATTTCGGGGGTACGCCGATGTATTCGGCGGACTTGACGGGCGCTCTGGGAATTGTGATAGGCAGCGAGGGCTTCGGCATAAGCCGCCTTGTAAGGGAAAAGTGCGATTTTTCGGTTACGATTCCCATGTTCGGGGAAATATCGTCGCTTAACGCGTCTGTGGCGGCGGCGCTGCTTATGTATGAGGCGGTGCGTCAGAGGAGACCCGATATTTATATAAAATAAGTATAACGCAATCGTTATTCTATAAAGAAAGGAACATGGTATATGAAAGCGGTACTGACTGTGATCGGTAAGGATAAGGTAGGTATAATAGCGGCTGTGAGCAAGGTGTTGTCGGAGAATAATGTAAATATTCTCGATATTTCACAGACGATCATGCAGGGTATGTTCACAATGATCATGCTTGTGCGGTTTAACGAACCGGAAAGCGATATAAACGTTTTATCCGGAAAAATGAGTGAGATAGAAAAGGATATGGGACTTTCCATTCATATTCAGAACGAAGAAGTGTTCAATTCAATGCACAGAATATAGGGAGGCAAAAGTAATGATAAATCCTTTTGAGATAATGGAAACCGTCAATATGATAGACAAGGAAAATCTTGATATCAGAACCATAACAATGGGAATATCGCTTAAAAGCTGCGCCGATCCGGATATTGACAGGCTGTGCGGAAAGATATACGATAAAATAACCTCTTACGCAAAGGATCTTGTAAAGGTGGGAGAGGATATCGAAAAGCAGTTCGGAGTGCCGATAATAAATAAGAGAATATCGGTGACTCCCTGCGCGTCGCTTGTTGACGCGCTCGAAGAGCCGTCTTTGGAGAAATGCGTAAGGATAGCAAAAACTCTTGACAAAGCGGCGAAGGATGTGGGTGTGAATTTTATCGGCGGTTTCAGCGCGCTTGTGCATAAGGGCATTACCGCCGGCGAAAGAATACTTATCGAATCAATTCCGGAAGCTCTTGCATCGACAAATACGGTTTGCTCAAGCGTAAACGTCGGCTCGACGCGCGCGGGAATCAATATGGACGCGGTCAAGCTGATGGGCGGAGTTATAAAAAGGGCGGCAGAGCTTACAAAGGATACCGACGGATTTGCCTGCGCAAAGCTTGTGGTATTTGCAAATGCGGTCGAGGACAATCCGTTTATGGCGGGAGCTTTTCACGGAGAGGGTGAGGGTGACTGTGTTATAAACGTCGGTGTAAGCGGACCGGGCGTTGTGAAATGCGCTCTTGAAAAGGTTAGGGGCGAGCCGTTCGGAGCGGTTGCGGAAACAATTAAACGAACAGCGTTTAAAATTACAAGAATGGGACAGCTTGTTGCTCAGGAAGCGTCAAAAAGGCTTAATGTGCCTTTCGGTATCGTCGATCTGTCACTTGCGCCGACACCGGCGGTAGGCGACAGCGTGGCATATATTTTAGAGGAAATGGGTCTTGAAAAATGCGGCACACACGGGACAACGGCGGCGCTGGCTCTGCTTAACGATGCCGTTAAAAAGGGCGGAGTCATGGCATCGTCGTATGTCGGCGGATTGTCGGGCGCGTTCATTCCCGTCAGCGAGGATGCCGGAATGATAGCGGCGGCGAAAAGCGGCGCGCTTTCCATAGAAAAGCTTGAGGCTATGACGTGCGTGTGTTCGGTGGGCCTCGATATGATCGTTATTCCGGGAGATACGCCGGCATCGACCGTATCCGCAATTATAGCCGATGAAGCGGCGATAGGAATGGTGAATTCAAAAACGACGGCGGTAAGACTTATTCCGGCGCCGGGGAAAAGGGTAGGAGATGTTGTTGAATTCGGAGGACTGCTCGGTACGGGGCCGGTAATGCGGGTAAGAGAATATTCGAGCGATGATTTTATAAACCGCGGCGGACGGATTCCGGCGCCTTTGCAGAGTCTGAAGAATTAACGGGGAGGCAGACTTATGAACAATACAATTCAGCAGATCATAGAAATTGAAGAGATGGCTCAGGAAGTGGTTGCGGACGTAAAGGAAACCAAGGCAAATCTCGAGAAAATAATAGATGAAAGTGTGGAGAAGAAAAAGGCGGAGATACTCAATAAAATAAACATTGAAAAGGAGGCGCGCATTAAGGCGAATGACGACGATGTCGCAAAAAAGATAATTAAGATAAAAGAGGATACGGCAAGAAAAATATCCGGACTCGATGCGAAATACCGCCGGAATAAGCAGATGTGGGAGGATAATTTGTTTGACGAAATAATAAATGTCCGGACATGAAAAATTATTCGGAGGCGAAAGAAAATTTTTTCTGATGACGCAGATATACGGAGGAGAGGAGGCAGCGGAGAATGGGTTCGCAGTATTATGCCGTAAACGCAAAGCTTAAAGCCATGAGCGCGGGTTTTCTCGACAAATCGGATTATGACGCGCTGCTTGAAAAAAACAGCGTGGGTGAAATATGCGGATATTTGAAAAACAATACCGTTTACGGAAAAACGCTCGAAAATACGAATGAAGAGGAAATTCACAGAGCGGAGTTCGAACAGCTGCTTAATGCGGCATGTTATGACGATTATATCAGAATATTCAGGTTTATGGGACTGTATGAGCGAAAGGTATTCAATTATTATATAATAAAGAAAGAAATAGAATATATAAAAGCCGCGGTAAAGCGTATATTCAAAACCGTCGGCGGGGATGAGTACGGTATGCCGGAGCCGGATGAATTTTTAAAGAAGCATACAAAAGTCAATTTTGAACGTCTTTTTAAAGCCGATGATTTTTACGGTATTCTGGACGCGTGCAGGGGAACGGGATATTACAAGATACTTTACAGAGAGAGTACCTCCGATCTTAAATCCGAGATGATCGTAATGATGCTCGATATATATTATTACCGCCTGCTTTGGAATGAAGTGGGCAGATTTATAGAGGAAAAATCCGAGCTGATCGATCTGTTCGGCAAGAAGATCGATATACTGAATATAATGTGGGTATACCGCTGCAAAAAGTATTTTAATATGCCGCATGAAATGATATACACACACATTATACCGATTAGCTATAAAATGACGCGTGAAAATCTTGCCGATATTGTATCGGGAGATATCGATCATTTGATAAACACGGTAAAAAATACAAGATATCGAAAGCTGTTTGAAAATATTGACAGCGGCTTTGCGGAGGAAAAGTACAGATATATCATGCATGATATATTATCAAAAAAATTCCGCAGGGCAAAAGAACCCGTAACGCTCGCGGTGGCATATATTCTTTTGAGGGATAATGAAATACAGAATATCAAAACCATAGCGGAGGGTAAAAGATACAGTTCGGATCCGGACAGTATAAAGGGATTGATAGTATATTAAAGGAGGGTTGAAATGTGGCTGTAATGAAAATGACATCGGTAACGATAGCCGGTGCGATCTATGATTTTGAACGGGTGGTTGACAAGTATGTGATAGGAAAGGATATACATCTTGAAAACGCCGTAACGGCGCTCGGCTCAAGCAACAAAAAGCTTGTTCCGTTCACAGAGGACAGTCAGTATGCTCAGATAGTAAAAAGTATATCGGAAATTTTTGCTTATGCGAATTTCGCTCCAAAGGATGTGGAAAGCGCCTATAATGATACTCCCAAAGAGAAAATACTGGAGTATATAAAGGATATTAACGATAAAATCGAGGACAACAAAACAAAGATAGGTAAGCTGGACGAAAAGATCGAGGATAACAAGCATATAATGAAACAGCTTGAAACATATTCCGAGATGGATGTTGAGCTTAACAAGCTTTTCGATTTTGAGTTTATTGCAATGCGTCTGGGCAGACTTCCCAAGGGCAGCTACAATACATTAAAGGTTTATCTGGAGGATATGGAGGCGATATTTACGCCCGTATCGGAGGATGAGATGCATATATGGGGAATGTATTTTATGCCGGCGCAGCTGAAGGAACAGACGGACGCGGTATTTGCATCATTGTATTTCGAACGTCTGATCCTGCCGGAAGGAATAACGGGTACGCCTCATGCGGCGGTGGAAAAATTGAAGGATGAAAATTTCAAATTGGCGGAAGAAATAAAAGCGCTTCAGACCCAAATTCGCAGGACCATACAGCAGCATTATTATAAATTGCTCGATTTTTACCATATGGCGTTGAAATATGCCGATTATTCGAATATACGCAGAAAATCGGCTCATACAAATGAGTTTTTCTTTCTTGTCGGTTGGATGACCGATAAAGAGGCCGATAAGCTGGCAAAGGAGCTGGAGGAGGATACGACGGTATTGTTTATTTCGGAAAAACCCGAGGAAATAAAGGCAAAACCGCCGACAAAGCTGAAAAATCCGGCGCTGTTCAGACCGTTTGAGTTCTTTGTAAAAATGTACGGTATGCCGTCCTACGGCGAGATGGACCCGACTCCGGTCGTCGCAATATCATATATCATTCTGTTCGGCATAATGTTCGGAGATGTGGGACAAAGCTTTCTGTTTTTTATAGGCGGACTTATATTGTATCTGAAAAAGAAAACAGATCTTGCGGCGATAGTGTCGATGGTAGGCGTATCGGGAACCGTATTCGGCTTTATTTACGGCAGCGTGTTCGGAAACGAGACGCTGCTGTCGGGAATAAGACTGATAGAGCCTATGGAAAAAATAAGCTTTATGCTCGGAGGAGCGGTGGTTATAGGAGTTTTCGTCATACTGATGTGTATGGTCATAAATATTGTAAACGCGGTAAAACGAAAAGACTGGGGCAGGCTGATGTTCAATCAGAACGGGGTGGCAGGAGTCGTGTTTTACGCTACGCTGCTTATATTTGCGGCGTCGTCATTTTTGTTCGGCGATGCCCCGGTGAACAAAACGGTAATGATCTCTCTTTTGATATTGACGTTTGTTATGATGTTTTTGCAGGAGCCTCTTTCAAAGCTGGTCAAGAAAAGAAAGGACTGGAAGCCGGAGGGCGGAATGTTCTTTGTCGAAAGCTTTTTCGAGATGTTTGATGTACTGCTGAGCTTTGTGACAAATACAATTTCGTTCCTGAGAGTCGGGGCGTTTGCGATAATACACGTCGGAATGATGATGGTTGTCGGAGTGCTTGCCGCAAAGTCGGGAGGCGCGGGCAATATAATAACCATGATAATGGGAAATATTATCGTCATGGGACTTGAAGGCTTGATCGTCGGTATTCAGGTACTCAGATTGGAATATTATGAAATGTTCAGCCGATATTACGACGGAAGCGGATATGAGTTTCAAAGTATCGAAAAAAATATGAAAAATTAAATTATGATATACGAAAGGTTGATATAATATGTTGATTAAAATTTTGACGGCAATGGTTTTTGTCAGTATTGTTGCTCCAATGATAATGTTTTATGCTACGGGAAAGAGAAAAGGCAGACAGTGCCTTATAATGAATTTGATCGGATTTTCAAGCTTTATGGGACTTGCTCTTCTTTCGATCATCGGCGGCGGAGTTGCGGCGTTTGCCGCGGCGGAGGGCGCACAGAGCGCGGCAGACGCGGCGGCTACCACGGGCGACGGACTTAAATTTATCGGCGCGGCATTGGCTACGGGTCTTTCCGGTATCGGCGGCGGTGTCGCCGTATCGAGCGCGGCAAGCGCGGCAATCGGCGCAATGAGCGAAAATGAGCAGATCATGGGTAAAACGCTTATATTCGTTGCTCTTGCCGAGGGTATCGCTCTTTACGGTCTTATTATATCGTTCCTTATTCTTTTCTCGTAAAAGAGGTGTTTTTTGTGAAAATGTACTTAATAAGCGATAATGTTGACACTCAGATAGGTATGCGTCTTGCGGGTGTAGAGGGCTGTGTGGTACATGAGGCGCATGAGGTCAAGCGGGAGCTTGAAAGGGCGGCGGCAAATGAGGAGATAGGCATAGTATTGCTTACCGAAAAGCTCGGCAAGCTTATTCCCGAATATGTGGCAGGACTTAAATTAAAGCTTGCAAAGCCGCTTATAGTGGAGATACCCGACCGTCACGGAAGCCGTGATATTGCCAACAGTATAAACAGACACGTCAGAGAGGCAATAGGACTGCGTTTGTAAGAGCCTGTTTAGTATTCCTCCAATCGTCGGATTTTTGAGTGGATTTTTCTGCCGGCAAAGCACAAAATTCGCAGGAATACTTTGTGTATTTCAAG
>JAFLUR010000090.1 GCA_022508725.1 Oscillospiraceae bacterium | reverse complement strand
CGTTGCTTAATTGCAGAATAACAAGAATTGACTTGACAAAAGATATTTATGTGGGGGAGAATATCGGGTATATTATAAAACTATTGAATCGCTGTTACATACCGGAAACGTTCAGTAAATATAAGTTAAAAAACGGAAATTACCCGAAAGACAATGCAACTTTTACAAAACGAAGTAAGAGTGGTGGGAAAATATTTGAGTTATCGTTTTACAACAAGTACAGTGAAATGAAAGCACATACAGAGAACTCGAAGTATTGTTATGACGCAAATACATTACAAAGAGCAAACGGGATATTAAGAATGGAATTAAGGCTGTATTCACGAAGACTGAATAATATGAAAAAGAGCCTTCATTTCAATACGGCAAGTGAGCTTTTATCAAACCTTCCGGAAATCGTTTACAGAATAACCTATAAAAATTTCAGAAGCTTATTTATGATCGGCAAGTTTTATAAATCAGATGAAATAAAGCAAAAAATATCCGAGAGCGGATACCATGAGAAAACAAAATGTATGATGTTGATGTTTATCGATTCGGTAATGATACATAAAAACGCCGAATTGGCTGCGTTTGATTTTGAGGAGAAATACGGGGAGAAAAAATTAAAAATTGTTTTAAACAATTTCAATGAATTAAGAATTATACCAACGCCTATTGCGGTTAAGAAGAAAATGGACGAATGGGAGTTTATATCGTAAAATTTTATTCCGAAAAGCTTGACAGACTACAACTATAGTAGTATAATAATTCAATAAAAGTTGCATTATATTGACGGAGGTAACAAGATGATATTATATCACGGGAGCGAAAAGATAATTGATTCTCCGACATTCGGAAAAGGAAACCGTCATAACGATTACGGAAAAGGATTTTATTGTACGGAAAATGAAGAGCTTGCAAAAGAATGGGCGTGTTCCGACAATAAAAACGGGTTTGCCAATAAATATGAATTCATCACGGGCGGACTTAATGTTTTGAATTTGAATTCCGAAAAATATGTATTGCTCAATTGGCTTGCCGTGCTTGCTAAAAATCGTACATATTGGGAAAAAAACTCCGTATCCGAAATGGCAAAAAAATATTTGGCGGATAATTTCATGATCGATATTTCCGAATATGACGTTATTATCGGTTATCGCGCTGATGATTCGTATTTTTCTTTTGCACAGGATTTTGTTTCCGGAGCTATATCATATCGTCAACTCAGAGCCGCTATGATGCTCGGTAAATTGGGTGAACAAATTGTTCTTGTCGGCGAGAAGGCTTTTGAAAGGATAAAGTATATATCAAGCTCACCCGCAGAAGCCTCTGTTTACTATAAAAAGAAAAAAGAACGGGATAAAACGGCACGAAAAGAGTATCGAATGACAAAAGGCGAAGAAATTACTCCCAACGATTTATTTATTATCGACATTATCAGAGAGGGAATGAAACAAGATGATGAACGCTTACGATAAAGACTATTTATATCATGCTCAAAAAAATTTTGCACATATGACCGATTTTGCGGTAAATACCTGCGGTTTTGATATAGACGAGTATTTTACCATGTTTTTAGCTTCAGATGTTTGCACTCGGTTTGAAAACGGAAATCCGAATTATATAGTAGGGAAAACCGGGTGTGAGCTTGCCCGGTTGGTGGTTCGGGAGATTAAAGACGCAGAGATTCCGGTGCAGGATATAATGTATTCGGATAAGTCTCCGGAATATTGGTTCGGTTGGGCGCTTTGCTACTATGTTTGGATAAAAAATCATAAATTTGCTTATGTTTTATCGGCTGTTTCGGCAGGAGATATGCTTGGTATGTATGATACCATGCACGAGGCGGATATAACGAAATTTGTATCGGCTTTGGATGGAAGACTGTCAGAACATTATAAAACCACAGCATTAACAAGAATGAGAACCGCATACGGTTTGTCACAAGCAGAGCTTGCCGAACGCTCGAATGTTAATATACGCGTTATTCAAAGTTATGAGCAGCGTTTGAGAAATATAAATAAAGCTCGGATTTCTACTGTAGTGCGTCTTGCCAAAGCATTGGATTGCGATCCGGAAGAATTAATGGACGCTTCGTTTCTTTCGGATGATTGTGATGAGGAATCTATGATATAATTTAATATATGTAAAAAAATACCGGCTGCCCGATAAAGAACAGCCGGTATTTTTTAATGCACTTGACGCCCTTCAACATAGCACGCTATCAGGAATACCGAGAGCGCCGAAAGGGTCGTAATCAATTTTAAAGTACGCATATTAAAATCCCTCTTTTCCCGACAAAACGCTTACCATAGTGCTTTTACGAATTTTACCAAAACAACTTTTACGCCTTTAAGAATGGTACGAATCATAAAAATCACCTCCTTTAAATCAATCAATTTTTTATGAGTTTTGAATAAATCTTACCGGATGCTCGTTTAAAAGCCTCTTTTATCAGATTCACAATAATAATGTATAGATATAATCAGTGACTTTCCGTAAAGTCGGAATTATCAAAGATATATTATTTCGGTGACATTATAATGAAGAGAAGTCTGTAATATGTCGAAAAATAAACAATGAAAGGAGCGATAAACTGGAAAGCATTATTCGCATGAATGGGGATACTACTTCCGGTCGGCAGCGTATGTCCGGCAAAAAATATCTTGTCGAAAATTGTTATACGATAAGCGTTATAGCCGGAGAAATACTCCCAAAGGTCAGATTTTCATCAAAACCAAGGATGTTAGTCCTTGATTTGAAAAAATGCGGTAAATTTAGGAGAATTGAGTAATTTGCAAAAATCACAGCCGGAATTTCGCGGTGCGCTTATGGATTTCATTCGATATATACTTGCGGATGATAAGTATGCCGAAAAACTGCTTGAGGGTTTTGAGACTCATCGCGATAAAATAATACACGAGGAAAAACCCGGATGGCACAAACGGTATGTGTCAATGCTCTCATGGTATTTAGCAATACCTGATATTTTTATAAATTTTTATATATCAGTTGACAATTTATAAGCTGTTTTGTATAATTTATTTAGCGAAAATATACAATAATCGGCTAATATCAATGTAAGGAAGAGGTGTTTATATGGAAAAAACAAAAAGTTATGATTTTATTTTACAAAAAATTTCAGCATTCAAAGAAACTTATCCGGCACTAAGGAATAAACCTGACCAATACATCTTTTCAGCGCTATGTGTAAAATCTGATTTTTATAAGAATCCTGCTTTGATTATAAATGAAGAGGATTTTGACAATATTATCGTTGACAGTCAATATGATGGCGGTGTGGATATTTTGCTTAATGATCCTAATTCGGAAGGTTCAGATCTTGTAATTGGGCAGTCTAAATTCTATAAGAATATTTCAAATGAGGATGTATTGAATGCTTTGTTGAAAATGGGACTCTTTTACAGAGATATGATAAACGGTCATTTTGAACAGGTAAATAATACTGTTCAGAGCAGATTTTTAACTTTGAATTCTGAGGTGGGCGATGAATCAAAAATACATTTTGTTTTCTATACAAGCGCTTTGCAAAAAGGAATCAATATAGATAAAATTAAAAAAAAATTCAGTGAACAATTTTCGGATATAAATAATATTGAGATTTCAATTCTTTTTGGAGAGGATATAGAAGAGGACATAAAAGAATCCGAAGCAAGACGTCCTAAGGTGGAATCCGGACATATAGTTATTGATGAAACAAATAATTATCTGGAATATGGTGAAGAAGCTGTAATTGTTAATGTTTCGGCATATTCTGTGAAAGAGTTATATGCACAACATTTTACTGATTTGTTATCACGAAACTTACGTTATCATATTGTAGGAAAAGATATTGATAAAGCTATAGCTGAAACCATAAATAAAGACCCTGATTCATTTTGGTTTAAAAACAACGGAATAACGATTGTTTGTGATGATTTTGAAATAGATGGGAAAAAAGTAAGATTAAAAAATTTTTCTGTTGTCAATGGTGGACAAACTACATACATGATCCATAAAAATAAAAATATCAATAAAACAGATGACTTGTTTTTGCCATGCAAAATAATAAAAACTTTAGATGAAACAGAAGATGATAAAACAAAATTCAGTTTAGAAATTGCCAAAGCAACAAATTCACAAAAGGCTATAAAGCCGATTGATTTGAAATCCAATTCACCCGAACAAGTAAGATTTGCTCAAACAATGCGTGAAGCAGGGATTTTTTATCAAACCAAAAGAGGCGAGGAAGTGCCTAAACAATATCGAGACAAATGGCGCAATTCTGATTTGTTGGAAATCGGAAAATTATGTTTGTGCGCTGTATTTCAACTTCCGTGTACAAGCAGATCAAAACCGTCAAGTATTTACAATGAAAAATATTATAATGTTATTTTTGACGGAAATCAATCACAGATCGCAAAGATATGTAAAGAATTATTATATATAGATAATTATTACAGGACAGTATTTCAAAAAAATTCGATAAAGATAATTTATCTAAACCAAATTCCGGCACTCGAATATCATTTGCACATAATGCAAGAACAATTTGTATAGCATTTACTTCTTTTGCGTCAAGATATTTTAATGCAAATATTACGGATGATGATTTAAATGAAGTAATTAAGGCAACCAAAAGTGACGTATATTCGGAAAAATTATATGAAATATTTAAAAATTTGGGAAGTATTAACGGCTTATTACCGGATAGCTTATTTTCCGATAAAGAAAAATATGATGCTGTTTTAGATAAATTATTCTATGCAATCATTGAAGCCGGTATTATATCTTATTCTATGGCTTGCCATTATGATCCGACTTTAACTGCAAGTAATTATTTGAAAAAAGATAAAAATTATTATAATATTATTGAAGCTCACTTGAGTACTATACTTGAAAAGATAAATGATATTTTTAACAGTATTTAATAATATAAGAGATGTTTGTTTTGTGATAAAAAGTTTGTAATTGTTATTGAAACGCTTTGAGTTACAAAGCTTATCTTTGAGAAAGAAGAAATCAGGGAGGCATCCGTTGCTGCGCTTCCCCGCTGCTTTTTAAAAATTATGAATTATAGAACCGTGTCGGGAATATAAATGATAATAAATAATAAGTAGCGGGGAAGGGATAGTATGATAATTGTTATGAGAAAAAAGTATATTGCGGCGGCTGCAGCAATTGCCGTTTTAACGGCAGCCGCAGGCGGCTTTGCACAAACCGTGGTAAGGAGCGGAAAATCCATATACAGAGATATATCGGTTATTGTTGACGCGGGACACGGTTCGCCGGACGGCGGCGCGGTGGGAGTATCCGGAACGCAGGAGAAGGATGTAAATCTTGCGATAGCGCTTATGCTGAAAACCGTGCTTGAAAGCAAGGGAATCCCGGTAATAATGACAAGAAGCGGTGACAATGCAATATATGATAAATCAGCGAAAACGATCCGTGAAAAAAAGCGTTCCGATATGAATAATCGTCTTAAAATTATGAATGAGTCGAATGCGGGATTGTTTATAAGCATACATATGAATTCCTTTGAAGATAAATCGGTAAACGGAGTATATTTGTTTTATAATAAAAATCATCCCGAGATAAAGACTTTGGCGGAAAATATACAAAATAATATACACGATATAACGGGCGCGCGGACGCATGATATAAAGACGGCGGAAAGCAGATTGTTTCTTATGAAAAATGCGGTCATGCCGGCGATTTTGATCGAGTGCGGATTTCTTACCAATTATGAGGAGGAAAAAAATCTGCTTGATGATGAATACAGAGAAAAGATAGCATGGGCGATAGGTGATGCGATTTCGGATTATTATAAAAACAAAGAGAAAGACGGAAAAGAGAGTAACATCAAAGAAATTGAAGCCGGGTAAAATCGGTTAAATGCTTTCGGACCCGGCGGATAAAGCTGTGTAAATGAGAAACCTCTTGAGATCAAGGCTTATTGATCCCAAGAGGTTTTTTATCATGGTTTGAGATTAACCCATAGAGAATGCAACCTTAACCATTTCATCAACGGTGGTGACTCCCGCCATAACAAGCCGCATACAGTCGTCCCACAATGTTGCCATACCGAATTGCTTTCTTGCAACATCGGTTATAGCATCGGACGTTTCCTTATTTATGATCATTTCACGAATTTCTCTGTATATAGGAAGAATTTCGTGTATGGCGGCACGTCCTTTATAGCCTGTGAAATTACAGTTGGCACAGCCTTTGCCGTGGTGCAGGATCATATTCTTTGCTTCCTCGGAATTTGGGTCTATGCTGAGGAAACGGCAATCACTTTCGGTAGGTGTGTATTCCTCTTTACAGTTGGGACAGATTCGTCTTACAAGACGCTGAGCGAGTACGCCCACAAGCGCGGACGAAATCATCCACGATTCAACATTCATATCTTCAAGACGCGAGATAGCGCTTGCCGCGTCATTTGTATGTATGGTACTCAAAACAAAGTGACCTGTGATAGCCGCACGGACGGCAATTTCCGCTGTTTCGGCATCACGGATCTCACCGAGCATTATAATATCGGGGTCCTGACGAAGAATTGAACGCAGAGCGGATGCAAATGTCATACCCGCCTTTGCATTTATATGCACCTGATTTATACCCGCAAGCTTATACTCAACAGGGTCCTCAACGGTTATAATGTTCTTATTAGGCGTATTTACACTTGAAAGGGTGGTATAAAGCGTGGTTGTCTTACCGCTTCCCGTGGGACCCGTAACAAGAAATATGCCGTTAGGCGAACGTATTGCGTCCTCAAATACCTCAAACTGCTTTTCGGAAAATCCGAGCTGTTGTTTTGTAAGCTGGATATTGGACTGATCCAAAAGACGTATAACTATCTTTTCGCCGTAGATGGTGGGAAGCGATGATATACGCAGATCGATGGGTCTGCCTTTTATTCGTGTTTCAACACGACCGTCCTGCGGCACTCTGTGTTCGGCAATATCCATTTTACCGAGTATTTTAATACGGCTGACAAGAGCTGGGTGAACGGTCATGGGAGATTGGAGTATCTCCTGCAATTCACCGTCGATACGGTATCTTACGCGAACCTGCTTTTCGCCCGGCTCAATATGAATATCCGATGCGCCCATAACGGCTGACTGTGATATTATATTTGAAACAAGACGGACGGTAGCCGAATCGATTGTCGCCTCTTCGCCTTCCTCCGGTCCGGTGGATTCTTCAATGGTTACTTCGTCTGTAACCTCATTAACAATGCTTTCGGAGGATTGTTTGCCGTATCCGACATCTATCGCGTGCGCGATTTTACTTCTTACTCCTATATAAGGAATGATATCCATGCTGCTCGAAAATCTTATATCATCTATTGCCATAAGATTAAACGGGTCGGTCATAACAACAACAAGCTGTCTTTCCTCCGTAATTCCGACGGGAATAAGCATATAAGAACGTGCAAGTTCCTCATTTATAAGTCTCAGCGCGTTGGGATCGACCGGGTTTTTATCAAGATCGTATAAATGCAGTCCGGTCTGGCGTGAAAGTGCCTCAGCCATTTCGGCTTCTTTAATAAATCCTTCATCTATAAGCAGATCACCGAGTCTTTTTTTGTTTGTTTTCTGTTTTTCAAGAGCTGCGGCGAGTTGTTCCTGAGACAGTGCGCCGGCTTCTATCAGAATTTCACCGAGTCTTTTTTTAATAAGAGCCATAAAAGACACCCTTTCATAAATTTTATTGGTCGAATATAATGTTACATTCCTGTGGGTTAAATACGGGACGCATGGAATCGAATGAATCCCATATAAATATTTTTGCGGTATTATGGGATTCCACATTGTCTGCGGGAACGATAACCGTATCGTCCGAGTTTATATACCGGATATAAACATTTTTCATATTTTCGCCGTCATATACTGCGAAAATAAATGTCTGAGTATCGCTGCCTTCGTCGATACGTTCAAATTCGAAATTAAAACCGTTATCATCGATCCGGGTGGATTTTAGCTTATAATATTCCCTGTACGGCTCCGGGGAAGGAGCGTTTGTCGCAGCGGGTGAATTCGAGGGTACCGGAGCATTTGTCGCGGCGGGTGAATTCGAGGGCACCGGAGCTTTTGTCGCAGCGGGTGAATCCGAGGGTACCGGAGCTTTTGTCGCGGCGGGTGAATCCGAGGGTACCGGAGCTTTTGTCGGAGCAGGGGATGCGGTCGGAGCGGGAGGTAATTTTGAAATTTCCTCAATGATCGCGTCATACTCGTCTTTCGTAAGCTCTTTACGCTCGGAACCGTCAAACAAAAATTTTCCGTATTTATTCTCATATGTGTTTGCCGCATAGAAATATCCGTTATAATATTTGTATAAACCTATTCCAATGTTATATTTTT
>JAFLUR010000009.1 GCA_022508725.1 Oscillospiraceae bacterium | reverse complement strand
GAGATCGTCGGATTTTTGAGCGGATTTTTCTGCCGGCAAAGTGCAAAATTCGCGGAAATACTTTGCGTATTTCAAGAATTTTGTGCTTTTCCGGCGGGAAAATATGCCGAAAAGATGATGATTGGAAGATACTAAACAGGCTCTTAGCGCCTGTTTAGTATTCGGAGATTGCCGGATTTTTGAGCGGGTTTTTCTGCCGGCAAAGTGCAAAATTCGCGGGAATACTTTGTGTATTTCAAGAATTTTGTGCTTTTCCGGCGGGAAAAGACGCCGAAAAGACGGTAATTGGAGGATACTAAACAGGCTCTTATATCGGCATTGATTTTCCGAACTTTTATTCGTTACGGTAATAATTATACTCCCCCGGGATAAAATTGTCAAGCCGCATACAAGAATCGCGCATTGCTCTCGTATATTTATCGACATCATATAAATATTACGGATATCGTATCGGTATTATTGTAATTTTTGCTATTGCAATAAGTATTATTATATGATATAATTTTCAATGTGGTTTGATTTAATAAAATCAATAAAAACCGATAGTTTGCGAAAAAGGGCGGATGTACGTTTCCCCGCCGCAGGGCTTGTATTTATTACAGCCTCCGCGCAAATACTTTAAAATTTTTTTATAACTATAACAGGAGGATACAGTTATGTCAAAAAAACAAATCTTAAGCGCCGTTATCGCCGCTGCGATGATAACCTGCTCTCTGCCGGCGGCGGCGTATGTTCCGGATATCAACGCGCCCACCCTTGCGGAATGGAACGGAACCGATACCAAGGAGCCCAAATCTGAATACGGCTTTTATCAAATTTCTTCCGCCGCCGAGCTTGCGTGGTTTGCGGCGAAAATAAATTCCGGCGAAAACGACTTATCTGCGATACTGACTACGGATATCGATCTTGAGGGAAAGGAATGGACTCCCATAGGTACTGCGGATAAGCAATACCGCGGTCGTTTCGATGGAAGCAATCATACAATATCGAATTTACATATAACATCGTCCTCTTCGGATGCCGGTCTTTTCGGCACTGTAGGCGAGTCCGGACGAGTTGAATACCTCACGATCGAAAATGCGGAAATTTCCTCATCAAAGAATGCCGGCGTTGTCGCGGGCAATGTTGCGGGCGGAAGGATAAGCAGCGTTACGGTCAAAAACGCAAAGCTTACCGGCGGCGTTTCATCGGCGACAGGCGGTATTGCGGGCGTTCTCCTTGAAGGAGGTATCGCCGAAAACTGTATATTCGGCGGAAGCATAAGCAATGCCGAAATATCTGGAGGTATCGCGGGTATAATATCGGGTTCTTCCGAAATCAACAACTCCCGTTCAAATGCCGATATTAAAATATCCGACAAAACGATAGGCTTTAAGGATACCGTTCAAGCCGGCGGCATAGTGGGTAAGGCGGACGTTACAAAAGGCAATACGACCGTTTCAAACTGTTATTCGACAGGTCCGATAGACGTGTCCGTTCTTACCGCCGCAAGAGCGGGCGGTATTGCGGGATATATCGGTTACGCGAACCCACAGCTTTCCGCTCCCGAGGATCCGAATTCCAAAGCGATTTTCAAAACAAGCTATTCCGTATCGCCGATAAAGTCGGATGTTAAGCTTCATGTGGGAAATCTGTTCGGCGAAACGGTCGAGGATTTTCTTCTCGACGCATCGAACGTTTATTTTAACTCCGAAATAAACAGCGCATCGCTTCACGAAAATCCGCTCGGAGACTTCATAAACGAAAACGGTGACAGTAACCCCGGCACAAGCTTAACCGCAAAGGGACTTACGACCGCGGAGATGAAATCCAAGGATTTCACGGCTGCGACATCCAGCGCCTTTACGGATAAAACCGTCGGACCGGGCTTTGTATTCGTTGAAGGCGACTATCCCGACATTGCCGCTCTTCAATACAAAGAGGTACCGTCAAATATCGGAATATCGAGCGCCGAGGAGTATAACATATATGCACGTCTTATAAACGATCATGAGCATTACAATGCGGATACCTACTACACCGACATGATCTATGCATTGGATACGGACATAGATTTCGGAACCCTCAACGGCGATGCCGAACACTCAAACGCGGTTCAAATAGGTACCGAATCCCGTCCCTTCACAGGCAAGTTCGACTTTAACAATCGCAGCGTAAAAAATGTGCATATGTACGATAAAAACGCGGCTCTGTTCGGATATATCGAAAATGCGGAGCTTTCGCGCGTCAAAATCGAGGATTCGTATTTCGGAAAATACGATACTGCCGAATTTGCGGCTGCCGTTGTATTTTCATGTAACAATTCAACCGTTTCAAACTCGGATATAGCGTCAAGCGTGCATATTTCCGCATCCTCAACAGCCGCCGGCGTTGCCGTTTTTGCAACCGGCTCAACGCTGTCGTCGAACACAAACGCCGCGCCGATCGCCTCAACTACATCGGGATTCGATTCATCCCCCAAAACAGGCGCCGGAATAGTTGCGGACTGCAAAAATTCGACCATTCAAGGTAATAAAAACAACGCCGAAATTTACGCGCAGACCATCGCTGCCGGTATAGCCGCGAATTCAACGGAATCGACGACATTGAAAAGCAACACAAATTCGGGCAATGTTACTTCTTCGGGCAGTCTTTCCTCCGATGAAAATTCCGCCGCGGGTATAAGTGCGATTTCGAAAAACTCAATATTGAAAAACAATAAAAATTCAGGCAATGTTTCCGCCAAAGGTTCAGCCGCGGGTATAAGCGCGGTTGCGGAATTTTCGGATATTACCGAAAATGAAAATTCCGGAAATATCACGGGTCTTGTAAGCGCGGGCGGTATTGTCGGCAAGGCAGTGTTCGGCGAGTCGGGAAATTCTTCCGCGGATACCGTACAATTTATCAAAAACGCAAACACGGGTAATATTTCCGCATCCTCCGATTCTACCGAGGAAAACCATGCGGGCGGTATTGCGGGATATATCCGATCGAGCATACCCGTCGATTTCAGCTATAACTACTGTGTGGGTAATATAGACGCCAAAAAAGCAACCGCCGGCGGACTTGCGGGTAAAATAGATATTGACGCCGCTGCTCAGTCAAAGATGCGCAGAAGCTATTTTGCCGGCAAAGCAGACGGTTCAAGCACGGGCGCATTGGTCGGAGATCTGAACGCCGGCATAAGAGTGCTGCGCGTATTCTTCGACAATACGCTCTGCAATGACAAGGATCTGTTCTTTAAAACGGCAGACCCCGCCGATATAGAGGATTCGGTGTACGGACTTCCAAGCGAAAGTATGATAGATTCGCGGTCATTCCAAGAGCTTCTCGGCGTATGCTATACTTATGCTTTGGAAGGCAACGAGCTTTTGAACGGCGGCTACCCCGTATTTATGCCCGGCGCCGATATAAGCCAAGATGATGACGAGGTTGAGGATGATTCTCTTATTGTGGATGATGCGGACGGATATTATATGATAAAGAACGCCGCTCAGCTCAGGAAATTCTCCGAAATGTCAACAAAGCAAGGCTACGGCGACGCAAAATATAAGCTGATGAACGATATCAATCTCGGCGCGAGCTGGGATGAAAACGGCAAGCTTATTTCAGGCGAGAAATGGACTCCCATCGCAATGGGTACATCGACCACCGGCGCATACAAGTTCGAGGGCGAATTTGACGGACAGGGACACAGCATAAGCGGTCTTTATACCGATGTGGAAACCTCCTTCGGCGGATTGTTCGGCAACCTTGTCGGCGCGAAAATAAGGAATGTATCGGTGACAAGCGGATATGTCAAGGCTGTTGATTTTGTCGGCGGTATTGCCGGCTCGGCTTCGGGCGGAACCGTAATAGAAAACTGCTCCTCCTCCGCAGAGCTTCACGGAAATACGGATGTCGGCGGTATTGTCGGAAATCTCCAAAAATCAACGATATCCGGCTGTTCGAATTCCGGAAACGTGACCGCATCCGGAACGGAGGCGGGCGGCATTGTCGGATATATGGACTCCTGTGAAATCACCGATGTTAAAAACAGCGGCAATGTCACAAATGAAAATGTTGCAAACGCAGGCGGTATTGCGGGATATATTGAGACCTCATCATCGATCAAAAACGCCGTAAATACGGGCGATGTCAACGCTAAGCTCTATGCGGGCGGTATTGCGGGCAGTATTTTTAACGATGTTACCCTTACCGGTGTTTATTCAAGCGGTAATATAACTTCCTCGGACATTGCCGGCGGCATTATCGGCAAGCTCGGAATCAACAGTAAGGCAGGCGCAAATGTTTCGGCTGATCTTTCCGATATAACATTGAGCGGAAAGGTATCGGCTCTCGGCAAATATGCCGGCGGCGTTATAGGCGATTTGTCCTTATACAACGGTAACATTAAAATATCGGGAGCGGATATTTCTCCCTCCGTCATTTCCGCAAAGGAAGTTTCCGGCGGCATTATCGGTTATCAAAACTTTAAAACCAGATATACGTTCTCCGCAACAAACACCGCAGTACGCGCATTGATCGACGGTAACGACAAAGGCGCGTTTATAGGAACGCTTCTGATGGATGACGATGCGGAAGAAGCATACGGTATTGTCAATTCGTTCTTTATAGGCGGCGGTACCGACGTATTGATATATGAAACCATTGATGAAGATGAAGAACCGCTTGAGCGTACAATTGACAAATGCTATATGATCTCTGCCGTTGACGGAAAAATTCTCGTTGACAATCCCACAGCGGCAAAAATCAAATGCGACGCATTGATCGCCGCATATTCACCGGACGGCGAGCTTGAGGATATAGATATTGTGGGCATTGAGGTTGACGGCGGCGCTTCCGCGGAATATGAAACCACAATCTCCAAAGGACAGCTGTTTGCATGGGACAGCGTAAATACAATGTGCCCGATCGGATTTCTTTCCGAATAATCCGCAAATGCTTACAGCATGGATCAATAAAAATTATTGAATGACAAAACGGCATTGTTTCACGCTAAAATTTGTGAAACAATGCCGTTTTTAATTTATCCGCTCAAAGCGTCACTCCGTTTTTAAATACGGATATTTCCCGATAACCGTTCTTTTCGTTGTTTACCGGTTCTCCGGACGCGACCCGCATAACAAATTCAAAAAAGCTTTCATCAAGCTGTTTCCCCTCTGTAATACCGCCCGCATCAAAGTCTGTCCAATGCCTTTTTTTCATATATAACCCGCTGTTTGAAGATATCTTCACTGTAGGCACCGGTGCACCGAGCGGAGTCCCTCTTCCCGTGGTGAACAAAATCAAATGGCAGCCCGCCGCCGTCAAATTTGTCACCGCAACCATATCGTTACCCGGTCCGTTTAAAAGGCTGAGTCCTTTTTTCCGCACCCTTTCTCCCATATCAAGAACATCTGTCACAATCGAAGCTCCGCCTTTCTGAACACAGCCGAGCGACTTTTCTTCAAGCGTTGTTATTCCCCCCGCCTTGTTCCCCGGAGAGGGATTTTCATAGACAGGCTGATTGTAAGACATAAAATATTTCTTAAAATTATTTATCAGGGAAACGGTTTTGTCAAAAACCTCCCGGCTTTCGCATCTGTTCATAAGTATATGCTCCGCGCCGAACATTTCCGGCACCTCCGTCAAAACGGCGCTGCCCCCGGCATTTATGAGCATATCGGAAAATCTGCCGACAAGAGGATTGGCCGTTATGCCGGACAATCCGTCGCTGCCGCCGCATTTAAGACCCACACACAGCTCGGATAACGGCACACTTTCCCGCTCAAATCCTTCCGCATGCTTCTTCAGTCCGGATATTATCCTCACCCCGTCCTCAATTTCATCATCACTTTCCTGCACATTCAAAAATTTTATCCTATCGCCGTCATAATCTCCGAGTATTTTTTTCATCTCGCCTATATTATTGTTTTCGCAGCCGAGTCCGAGTACCAACACGCCCCCGGCATTGGGATGTTCGATAAGTCCTTTAAGAATTTTCTGCGTGGTTTTGTGATCTTCCCCCAGCTGCGAACAGCCGAACGGATGCGGAAAGTCAAACGCCCCTGTTTTTTGTGCAAGGATATGCGCCGTTTTATTCACGCATCCCACCGTATTTATTATCCATATATCGTTTCGTATCCCTATATCGCCGTTGTTTCTGCGATATGCTTTGATTTCGTATTTTTGCGTTTTTGTATTTTTTACCTTTATGACGGGCTCATAATTGTACTCGACTATCCCCGAAAGATTAGTCGCCATGTTATGCGAATGTATGTGCTCGCCTTTTTTTATTCCGCAAAGCGCGTGACCTATCGGGACTCCGTATTTTATAATGTTTTCTCCGCGGTTTATATCACATACCGCGCGTTTATGTCCCGTATCGGCGTTTACCTCCACATTGTCGTTTTCATGAATTTTAATATGCATAATCGATCATCTCCGGTCAATCCGTTTTGAATTATTTCTTTTTTAGGGAAAATACCGTAACCGAGCGTTCCGGAAATGTATACTCCCATTCCGGCGCCCCGCTTGAAAAGCTTTTCTCCGCCGGCTTGATCAAGTCGGGATTTTCAAAGCTGTTCTTATCATCCGGCTCATATCCCGCAAGCTCATATATGACTCCCGAAACTCCTCCCGATATCCCGCCGAGAACAATTTCCGCCTTTGTTTCCTCATTCCGCAAATTTACTGCCTTTATGATAATATTCCCGTTGTCCTCGTCTGTACTTGACGATACATACAGCTCCTCTACCTCCGCCGGACGGTCGTTTGCATACAAATTCTTCTCGCCGTTTATATATGCGGTCATCTCCCTCGCCGAAATTTTCAGTTCAAACGAATATTCCATGCCGCTGTCAACCGAAAAGACCTTATGATCGAGACAGGAATTTCTTCTGTTTATTATCGAATATAACGCGCTGTCCGAATTTGCCCAGCCGCCCATCGTCCAATTGACAAAGGTATCATCGTTTTTTCTCAAATACAATATAAACCCTCTGTCACCGCTTATTCTCTTTGCCTTAAATCGGATCGTATATTTTTCCAAATCGATATTGTCGATGAAATTCAAATCGCAGGTATTCTTTATATCTCCGTATTTCTTTATCTCTCCCGTAGCGTCGTTCGTTATGCTTATATCATAAAAATCGCAAAGACATTTTTCCGCCTCAATCTCAATTCTGCCCGAAATTTTGCCGTCTCCCCAAAATTCCTTTTTTTCAAATCCCTCTTTTTCGATCTTCAGCGTATGCGTGCCCTGATTGTTCATAAACATCTTCTGCACATAATAATTCGCCGTCGGATATACTCTGTGATTATCGAAAAATATCATATCGGGCTGCCAATTTACATAATCGGCATTTGCTAAAAGCGGCGCGTAACAGGCAAGAGCAACCGCGTGAGAATTTCTTTCGAGCGCCGTCATAAAGCTTGCCTCAACGACGGCATTGTAATATGTGTTTCCCCATGTTGCATACTCTCCCAAAAACACCTTCGGGACGCCCCTCTTAAAATTATCGTATCTCTTATTGTTTGCCGTAAACCATTCGGGAGACTGATAATAATGCTCATCGACCAGATCCGAACCGTTGTCCCTCGCCGATTTCCACCCGCGCTCATACTCCTCTCCGCTTTGGAACGGGCCGCTTGTATTTATCAGCTTGATTTCCGGATATTTTGCCTTTATCGCCTTATGAAAAACACTGTAGCGTTCAAAAAATTCTCTGCCTATCTCCTCGTTTCCGATGCCGAGATATTCAAGACCGAACGGCTCCTCATGTCCCAGCTCCGCGCGTATCTTTCCCCATTTCGTCGATGTATCGCCATTGGCAAATTCGATCAGATCAAGCGCGTCGTTTACCCACTCGTCCAAATCATCGAGAGCCGCCGCCTGTCCGCTGTGCGGATTATATCCCGCCGGCAGTATAGGCACAGGCTTTGCTCCTATATCCTCGCAAAAAACAAAATATTCATAATAACCTATTCCCAGCGACTGATTATATCCCCAGTTATTGCGCCTTGCCGGACGATCGTACAGCTCGCCGAGCGTATTTTTCCATCTGTACATCGAATCCCTGTCGTCGCCGTTAAGCGAACCGTCATGGATAAGACAGCCTCCCGGAAATCTCATAAATTTCGGCTTTAAATCCGCCAAAAGCTCCGCAATATCCTTTCTCATGCCGTTGGGACGGTTTTTGTATGTATCCTTCGGAAAAAGCGATACCATATCGATATAAAGCTTTCCGGCATTTTCCGCCGTAATCGCAAGCCTGCCGAAGCTGTCCGTACCGTCGGATATAAGTACGGCGGTATATTTTTTCCATTCGCTTCCGGAAACCTTTATATTTTCGCTTGCATACACCGTGCCGTCCGCGCCCTGAAGCGAAACCCGAATATTCATATCAAAATTCATATCGCAGGCTGTTTTTGCATGGAACGAAAAGCGGTATTCCTTGCCTTTCTCAAAATAAAAGCCCGTATTGTATCCCATATTCATGATCCCGGCTCCGCCGCCCGGATTTCTTACATCAAGCATAAGATAATGCGGATTTTTCCTGCTCAGCGGTTCTTTGTTTTCAACCGCTGCCGAAATATCCGCGTCATCTTTTTCTATTTTTTTCCATGCGGTAAGCGGGCGGTATGACGGATTATCGATTGAAGAAAATTCAAACGCGCGGTTGCGTACCGCTTCGGCATATAATCCGCCGTCGGCGGCATGGTTCAAATCCTCAAAAAATATCCCGTACAGATCGCCGAGCGGGTTTTCCTTTTCGTTCGTATGTATTATCAGCCTGTTCATATTATTCCTCCCGAAATTTAATAAAGCTTTGCACCGTAAATTATAACACAGCCGGTATTAAGGAAACACCGATTTAAAGGTGATCAAAAAAATAATTTACGAAAAAATATACGCTGATTCTTTAGCACAAAGTGCTTCATGAACGCACTGTTTTTTCGCCGGGTTGCATGGGTGACCGGTAAAACGAAGTTTTACGACCAACCGATTACATCTGAATTATTTTTTGATATTGATTTATTCGGTGTTTCATTAAATATCAACCGAAAATATAAGAGTCTGTTCAGCATCCTCCGATCACCGTCTTTTCGGCGTCTTTTCCCGCCGGCTTTGCAAAAAATTCTTGAAATACACAAAGTATCGAATTTTGTGCTTTGCCGGCAGAAAACTCAAAAATCCGGCAATCGAAGAAATACTGAACAGACTCTAAAAAACAGAGGCAATAAACCACTGTTTTTTATATCACGATATTCGAATGTATCAAATATACAATTTTTCAAACTCCTTCAAGGGCAAAGGCTTTGAGAAGAGGTATCCCTGCGCGGTATGACAGCCGCAGTCGATAAGCAGTGCCGCCTGTTCCTCCGTTTCCACGCCCTCAAATATAATTCGCTTGTCGGAGTTTCTTATAAGCTCGACCAGCTTTCTGACATAATTTCTTTCGGTATCGTTTGATATTGAATTTATTATGCTCTTATCCACCTTAACCACATCAAACAACGGTTCAAGCAAAAGATTGAGCGAAGAATATCCTGTTCCGAAATCGTCTATATCGACCTTAAAGCCGTTCTTTTTCAACGCCATCACGTCATCCATCATCTTGCTCGTTCCGCTGAGCGCGCCCTCCGTAATTTCAATTTCGACATTACTCCTGTCAATTCCGTATTTTGACGCAATATCCGAAACGTGCTTGACGAAATTGCTGTAACGCATATGCACCCTTGAAAAATTGACCGATACGGGAACGATATGTCTGCCCTCCTTCTGCCACCGGCTCATTGCCTGCATCACCTTTTCATACATATGGAAATCGAGCTTTACAATATCGCCGTTCTTTTCAAGCGCGGGAATAAACAAATCGGGATAACGCATGGTGCCGTCCGGCTTGCGCCATCTTACAAGCGCCTCCGCCCCGACTATCTTCCTGCTCTCCAAATGGAATTTGGGCTGCAAATATAATTGGAACTCATCGTTTTCAAGAGCGTCCTCGAATTCTCCCGCCACCATAAGCTCGCTGTTGCGTTCATCTCTCATCTCGTCGTTGTACACCTTGCACATCATCGTGTTATCCTCTCTTGCCGCTTTTCGCGCAAGATTGGCATTTTCTATCGCAACGTTTATATCACAGTTTTCACCATCTACAAAATATACTCCCACGTTGAGTCGCAAATCGCTTGAAGAATAATCTCTTTTCTGTCTGCGGACAACCTTTTCGGCGCTTTTGTTTATCTGCCCGAGGATCTCTTCCTTTGTATCCGCGGCAAGCAAAGCTATGAAATAATCCGAATACCGTCTGCACGCGTAAACGCAGCACGGCATATTGTTTATTCCTTTGGCAAGCTCGATCAAAACTCTGTCACCCACCGCATAGCCGTAGTTCTCGTTTATGTATGAAAAATTATTCAAATCTATATATGTTACGGCATACACATCCGCTTCGTCAAAATAAAAGCCTATCTTATTTGACGCTTCCTTGCGGAAGGTATCTATGTTATATATACCCGTCAGCGGATCAAGCGTTGACAGCTTCTTTATAAGCTGCTGTTCCTGATCTCTTTCTCTTCCTATCCTAATGAATACATAAAGCACCTTTGAAAGCTCGGACAATGTTTTTATGTCGTACTTATCCCATTCACGGGAGGTTTTTGTATCACAGATCGTAAGATGTCCGTTTATATTCTTTTCGGTATCGAAAAACGCAAGTCCCAGCAGAGCCTTTATGCCCCTTTGTCTGTACAAATCCTTTTCATATTCACTGACATTGAGCTTTTCTATATCGTTTACGCCGCGAACGCCGTAACGGTTGAATTTCTTTTTATATTCGTCAAAGCTCTTGATATCGTCCTCTTTTATGCATTCAACAATTCCTTTTCCCTTTACCCATTGGTTCGTCATGTGAAATACTCTGCCGACCGCCATATACACGGCAGCAAATTCCACATCATACCTTTCGCCTATCTGCTCCAGTATAATGTTTATCGCGCCTTCGACATCCTTTGTTCCGGAGAGTATCGAAAAGGCGAAATTCACAAAATCAATATCATACGCGCCGGTATGATGATAGCTGATAAACCTGTCTTCAGACACATACACATCCGCAAATTCACACGGCATCGAGCGGTCGTAAAACAAGATTCTTTCATCATTGTGAGTATCAAGCGCCGTTTTCAGTGCGGCATTTGCTTTTGAAAAGAGCGTATCGTAATCGTTTCCGTCGGCTCCCGCGATCGTGACACCTGCGGCAAACAAAATTTTATGGGTATTGTCCGCTCCTATATATGTGTTCTTTATCGCAAGTGAGATATTTTCGGCAAGCTCAATTATATCCTCTTTATTATCGGTGTTCACGATAACCATAAACGTATAGATTGAAATTCTTCCTATTGTGCAGCCGTCCGGCAGAACCGCCTTTATCGACTGCGACATCTTTTTTATTACGATATCGGTATACAGCATACCGAGAAATTCAGCCAGTCCCTCAAAATATTTAAGTCCGAAAATCATGAGCGATGTTCCGGCGGACTTTTCGGCATCCGAAAAATGATTTCTCGCAATATCCTGCATTACGATGCTTTTGTAAAATCCGGTCACGCTGTCAAGCATTTCTTCGGTAACGTTTTTTTCGGAATATGTAAAATCAATATCGGTTATCGTTCCGTCTATCCGGTCTACTATCCCCTTTGACGACATGCTTCCGGCGTTTATTCTGCACCAATGATAATCCTCCGAACAGAATTTTGTGCGCACCTCAATCTCCGACTCTCCGACATACTGCAAAAGTCTTTCCATATACGCGCACATACTTTTTCTGTGATCCGGATGCACATAGCTCTCGAATTCGGACATATCGTAAAACATTTTCGAATTGCCCCGTTTTACCGACGTAAGATATACGGTATTCAAGGGTACGTTGTATCTGAATATAAAGTCGTTGTTGTTGTAATCGGCAGTCTTTTTGTAAAGCTTGCTCTTTACCTCCATATCCATCTCGTTGTATTTTTCGCGTGTAATATCCACCATTGTACAGAAAAGCTGCAGTCTTCCGCTTTTTTCGTTTTTTTGGAAGTACTTTATCCTGCACACGACCCACGCCACATTCCCGTCGCCGCGCGTCAGTCTGCATTCAAAAGATGCGGTCTCATCGGGAGAGTTCTTGATTTTTGAATAAAGATCCCCGATCTTTTCGTAATCCTCTGACAGAACATACTCGCCCGCTTCTTTTTCGCTGCTCTGCATATATGCGGCTCTGTCCCTGCCTGTTATTGCAAAGAACTCGTCGTTTGCCGTCAGTATCTCGATCTTACCACTTTCCTCATCGACCTCGAAAGTGATGACCCCGCTCGGAACGCTCGATATAAGAGTATCGAATGCGCGTTTTTTCTCATTTATCTCCCTACGCATGGAACGCTGATGGTGTCTTGCATCGGTGGAATCGCCTATTATTATCTCGGTACAGTTCGGGAACTCGCTTCCCTCGTAAGGATGCCCGAAACACAGCACATAGCCTATGCTGCCGTCCTTTCTTTGCAGTCTGTGCTCAAGATAGCCGCTCGGGCGCTCGCCCACCATAATTTCCGAAAGAAAGACAAGCTGTTCTTCTCTGTCCTCCTCCGGGATAAGATCCATATATGTAAGCTTCAAAGCCTCTTCGCTTGAATATCCGGTAATTTCGGTAAATCCTTTATCGGTATGTACTATCTGCATTCTTTGGTCGTCGGTCATGATATATGTACCGAATTTTATAGCGCGTATTTTTTGCCTGTCCATACTCTCACCGTCCATCTGTAGTAATCTTAACAAATATTTCCACGCATATAAGTCTTCTTAATTATTATATCACAAAATTTTTTAATTAACAATACTTTTTTTAATAATTTTGCACAAATCTTTTATAAAATTTTTACAAAAAACACCGATTTTTCTTATTCATGCACCTTTTTGAGTTTTTATACAAAAAAAATATGCACCCGAAAATGCGGTGCATATTTTTTACACAGGCAATTTTCCGATAAACATCCCGGCATCATACTCATATCAGTTCATTTTCAAAACCGCGCGTACTATGCCGCAAAGACATCGGGGCATTTTAAGAACAACCACCTTCATTATGTATCATCTCCTTTTTTGCATTGTAGTATTTTCCCTTGTAATAATTATAATATATGCGGATAATAATAATGTGTGAAAATAAATTTTCGGGAGGGATCGATATGTTTGATAAAATGTCAAAAGAAGAATACGAAAAATATGTGCAAAAGCAGACTCCGAATTCGCCTGTTTTGAAAAACTGCGTTTTTGCGTTTTTGATAGGCGGACTTATATGCGCCGCGGGTCAGTTTCTGCTCACGATGTACAAAAAACTCGATATAAGCGAGGAGCTTGCGGCGACCGCCGTTTCGGTAACGCTTATATTTATAAGCACAATGCTGACGGGATTTGATTTATACGAAAGGATCGCAAAATTTGCCGGAGCCGGAACGATCGTTCCGATAACGGGTTTTGCGAACTCGGTCGCATCTCCCGCCTTGGAGGCAAAATCGGAGGGGTTTGTTCTCGGCGTCGGCGCAAAGCTGTTCACAATAGCGGGTCCCGTTATCCTCTACGGCACAATAGCCTCGTTTATAGCCGGGATAGTGTATTTCTTTATAAAATAGAAATATCTTCCCGTCAAAGATATGCGGAGTATATATTTTTATGCTCCGCATATTTTTGCGTGTATTTTCAATATGTGTCTTTACAACGAAACGCCGGTATGATATAATTTTACTGTAAATACAAATGTGACGTTTATAAACGTTCTGCACTATAAATTTTAAAGGAGAGAAGAACATGGGAAAAACAAAAGGCGGATTTACACTACCCGGCGAAAGCGGATATGAGGAGCTCACGCTTCAAATGGCGGAAAAATGGGGCGCGGACGTTATACGCGACTCGGACGGCACCGAGCTTTCGCCCGAGATCATAAATGCCGGCTACGGTATTTACTCAACCATCTGCATTATCCGTGATCATAACGAATGGGCGAAAAAGAACACGGATAAGCTTCAGCAGACATTCCTTATGACCGAGCCTGTCGTTGCGGAGTCCTGCGAGCTTAGGATAGACATAATGAAGGATTTCTTTGCCGAGCAGTTTAAAATAAACGACTCGGACGATTCAAAAGCGTACTGGCAGGTATTCGACCGCACAACAAACGAGGAAGTCAAAAGCTGGTCTTATTCCGACGGTATCGTTACCGTAAAGGACGTTGTTCCGTGGCATAAATACACCGTGAATTTCCTCGCATACAGAATATGGGAAGAAATTTCGATGTATAACCATACGACAAACAACTGGGATAAGGAGCATTTGATGCAAATCGACCCGATATATCCCCAAACCCGGCAATTCATGCTTGATTGGATGAAAAACTGGTGCGAAACTCACCCCGCCACGACCGTTGTGCGTTTTACCTCCATGTTCTATAACTTCGTGTGGATCTGGGGTTCAAACGAAAGGAACAGACATTTGTTCTCGGACTGGGCGTCCTATGATTTTACCGTATCTCCGCTTGCTCTTAAAGAATTCGAGAAAAAATACGGCTATGCAATGACCTCGGAGGATTTCATAAATAAGGGAAAGCTTCATGCCGCGCATATTGCCTGCGACGATAAAAAGCTCGACTGGATGGACTTTGTAAACGAATTTGTCGTATCATTCGGAAAGCAGCTTGTCGATCTTGTTCACGACTACGGCAAAAAAGCCTATGTTTTCTATGATGATTCATGGGTAGGCGTTGAGCCGTGGGGAAAAAGATTTAAGGATTTCGGTTTTGACGGACTTATCAAGTGCGTATTTAACGGCTTTGAGGTAAGACTCTGCGCCGGGGTAGATGCGGTCGAAACTCATGAAATCAGACTTCACCCGTATCTGTTCCCCGTGGGTCTCGGCGGCGCTCCGACATTTGCGGAGGGCGGAAATCCCACTCTTGAGGCAAAGGGTTACTGGAAGAATGTAAGGCGAGCTCTTCTGCGCGCTCCGATAGACAGAATAGGTCTCGGCGGCTATCTCTCTCTTACCCTCCCCTTCCCCGATTTCAATGATTACATAGAGAAAATCGCCGATGAATTCAGAGAAATAAGAGAATTTCACAAAGCCGGAAAGCCGTATGTGCTGAAACCGAAGGTTGCGGTGCTTTCATTCTGGGGCTCGCTGCGTTCATGGACCTGCAGCGGTCATTATCACGAGCATCCGGAGATCGACCTCATAAATGTAACCGAGGCTCTTTCGGGACTTCCGCTTGACGTTGATTTCATCAGCTTTGAGGATATCAAAGAAAAGGGACTCGATAATTACGATGTTGTCATAAACGCGGGCTTTGCGGGCAGCGCATGGTCGGGCGGCGATAAATGGAAGGATGAGGAGATCGTTACAAAGCTTACCGAATGGGCAGCAAAGGGCGGCGCGTTCATAGGCGTGAACGAACCCTCCGCCGTATGCGGATATGATACATATTTCCGTATGTCCCATGTAATGGGCGTAAACGAGGACAGAGGCGAAAGACTCTGCCACGGCAAATTCACATTTGACGTTGAGAATACCGGCGTTATCGCCGACGGCACAAAAATCGCTCCCAAAGAAGGAATATATATCACCGACGCCGAAACAAAGGTTCTTCTTGCCGAGGACGGAATACCCACCGTTACATCGCATAAATTCGGAAGCGGCTGCGGCGTGTATATATCATCCTTCAAACACGGTGAGGTAAACAACCGCACTCTGCTCAATATCATTCTTTCGGCAGCCGGCGAAAGCACCGATCAAAAATATCTGACCGATAACGTATATACCGAGTGCTGCTATTATCCCGAGGGCAGACAGCTTGTGATCATCAACAATTCCGATAAAGAACAGACCGCCTCCGTTAAAGCGGACGACGGCATCAAGACGGTTACACTTAATGCGTTCGATACAAAGATAATAAAGATTTAAAAGCGGAAAAAACAAACCTCTTGGAATCGAAAAAATCCGATTTCAAGAGGTTTATTTGTATTTTATCACCGATATTCCGTTTTATCGAATACCTGCCTCATATATTTAAAATAATGATCGGAACAATAAAAATCAAAGCTGTAACGATAAAATCCGTCGTTACCCACCAACTCGAATATCCTTTTATTTTTACCGTTATCATGGTGGGTATGCAAGAAAATATTATAACAAATATTGATCCTATCGGTGTACCTATACCCGTAACGGAACAAACGGCAAAAGCAACAAACAAACCGATACCGAACGCAATAATCTTTGATATTATGAACGCGATGATTTTAAGCGCCGTAAAAAGCTTTTCCATATTATTTATCACCCGCCGCATCTTATTGATCCTCCAACTGACTCTTGAATTTTCTGCTTGCCCAAACTGTGAAATTCT
>JAFLUR010000089.1 GCA_022508725.1 Oscillospiraceae bacterium | reverse complement strand
GCCGAATGATATATTTATCCTGTGCTCGGACGGTATATACAACGGAATATCGGAGGACGCAATGAAGGATATTTTATCAAATTACGACGCTCAGACGGCGAGTGATAAAATTGTTTCGACAATCTTGAATTCAAGATTTCCGGGACAGGATAACATGACCGTAATGGTCATAAAATGCGAAAGAAAAAATTAAAGTTCCGGAAGGCTTACATTAGATTTGAAAAAATTAAAGTTCCGGAAAGATTACATTGGATTTGAAAGGAAAGATTTATTATGAGAAAAAAACCGTGTTTAAAAATGACGCTTATATTGTCGGTTGTTTCGGCGCTTTTTATGTGCTTTATGAGTGTAAATGTTTTTGCGGCTTCCGCTTCCGATGCCAAAAACAGTGTTGTTGCGGTAATCAGTCAGGACGGAATGGTTTACGGCACCGGTTTTGCCATAGGTAAAGTCGGTAAGCCGATTGAGTATATAGTTACAAACAATCATGTCGTTCAGGGAAGCGCAGGAAATACAACCGCTACGGTTGCTTTTGATCTGGCGTCAAACGAAATGATGCTGGCGAATGTTTATTTTTACGATGAAACAAAGGACGTTGCCGTATTGAAATTGCCTCAGGCTACCGATAAACGTCAGGCTATGACGCTTTGTCCGATGGAATACGTCGACCCGGACGATGCCTTTGCGGCGTTGGGCTATCCGGGAAATCAGGCTACCGATTGGCCTAAATATAATACAAGCGATATTACCGTGACAAAGGGAGGTATCAAGAAAGCCGACAGAGTAAACGGTCTTGATGTGTATATGTTGGATCTTACAATTACACACGGCAACTCGGGCGGTCCGCTCGTAAATTCAAAGGGCGAGGTTGTAGGTATCAATACATTCGGTTTGAATAACGACAATTACGCCATTGCGATAGACGAGCTTTTAAAGGTTATTGATCCGGATAGGATTCCCGTTACTTTGCACGGCAGCATAAATTGGCTTTTGGTAGCTGGCGGCATTATATTGCTTGTAATTATCGTATTGGTAGTTGTTTTGGTTTTACGCAGGAAAAACACTTCAAACGGCAGCAATTATGTCGAAACGAATTATACAACACCTCTCAGTGATGCCGCAAATCGCACGGTGCCCAAACAGGCGCCCGCGCAAAATAAGGCAAACGCCAGAATTATAGCCGTGGGAGGAGCTTTGAATGGCAAGAAATTTTCCGTTAACGGCGCCGTTAAAATGGGCAGAGATTCTTCAAAATGCGCAATCGCATTCCCCGTCAACACGCAGGGAGTAAGCGGCGTCCATTGTGAAATCACCTTTGATGGAACCGTATGCTACGTTAAGGACTTAAATTCAAGTTACGGCACTTATACCGTCAACGGTAAGCAAATTCCTCCGAATGTTCCTCAAATGCTGAAGTCGGGAGAAAAATTCTATCTGGCAAGCCCCGAAAATACTTTTGAAGTAAGATTTTAGTTAATGTTTGGAGCGGTTTAAGTGAATTATAATAATTTCTGTTTTCGTTGTTTTTATGAAAAACCAATAAAAGAGAAGCCGTGTCCGAAATGCGGATATAAAAATACTTCAGGTACAGAACAGAATTGTCTGGCACCGGGAACACTGCTGAAAAACAGATATATTGTCGGTATTGCTTTGGGAATAGGCGGTTTCGGAATAACCTATAAATGCCTTGATACGGAAATCGGCGGTATTTGTGCGATTAAAGAATATTTTCCGTCAAAATTCGCCGTAAGAAACAAATTAAGGATAGCGTCGGTAGAGGAGCAGAATATAGAACGGTATAACAAGATAATGAAATCGTTTGTGGAAGAAGCGGAGCTGGTGAAAACATTTCATCACAGAAACGTAATTACCATATACGACAGCTTCTTTGAAAACAATACAGCATATTATGTAATGGAATATTGCGATGGTATAGATCTCAGGAGGTATGTCAACAATTTTGCCAGAAAGCTTGAATATGACGAGGGCATCAATATATTGTACCAAATCATGAACGGCTTGGAATACATACATTCAAGGGGAATTTTGCACCGCGATATAGCGCCGGATAATATTTATATTACGAAGAATAACTTTATTAAGATTTTGGATTTCGGTTCCGCGAGAAGAGAAATGGATCAATTAAACAGAGAATTATCCGTCATTGTAAAGGTGGGCTATGCTCCGATAGAGCAATACGGCGGGCGCGGAAAACAAGGTCCGTATACGGATATTTATGCGCTCGGCGCAACATTTTATCATTTGTTCACATCAAAAATACCGATGGAATCGACGCAGCGTGTGGCGGAGGATAATTTGGAACCTTTTTCAAGCTTACGCCCCGATCTGCCGTATAATCTGAAGTATTGCATAGAAAAAGCCATGGAGATAACGACGGCAAAAAGAATATCGAATATAGCCGAAATGAAAGCTATTCTCGGTATGGAAAACAGATCATTGAAAATTGCACGGGAGACGCGGCATGAAAATGAGCAAATTCATTCCCGGAACAACGTCGGTTCCGATACCGGACAACGACCGCCCGACAGAATACAAGTAAGCTCCGCCGGTTCGAGACCGGTAAGCTCCATGCCTCAAAGACAAGTAAGTTCTGTCATACCGGGACCAGTAAGAACCGGCAGAGCGAATGTTTCCGAAAGAATAGGAGCATATATGATCGATCTGTTGCTTTGGGGAACGGTTTATTTTGGCGTACTGTTAGCCGTAATCGGCATAAACAGTACATCTGTGGAATTGGGATTGTTATTTCCCATCATATTTACCTTAATAAATACGTTTTTTGAATTATTGTTTTCCAAAACGGTCGGTAAAGCGCTACTGAAAATGAGCGTGTGCGGAAAGACGGGAAATAAGGCGACGGCAAGTCAAATTTTACTTAGAAATACCGTTAAATTATTGAATGTTTTTGTAATCGTATTTTCAGAAAATGATGAATTGCTTGAGGACAAAGCGACAAACAGTATCGTTATATATAAAAGATGAGGTGAGATAAATGTATTACGGAGATTTGGGGAAAAGAACCTTGGCATATTTTATAGATATGTTTATGCTCGGGGCGATAGGATTTTTATTTGGATTTATATTAAGCTTTATCGGTCTCGGTCTTATTGCTGTGATAGTATCTCCGGTCATTTCATGGTTGTATTTTATACTGATGGAAGGCGGGGAGTGGCACGCAACTCTCGGAAAAAAGGTTATGGGATTGTATGTAGCGGATTCTGATGGTAACGGTATAAGCTATTCTACCGCAACACTAAGAATGATCGGAAAAATACTTTCGGGGCTTATTTTGGGAATAGGCTACATAATGGGATTCTTTAACGAGCAAAAGCAATGCCTGCACGATATGATAGCAAAGACTTATGTTCTAAACGGCAGTCCCGAGCCCGTATTTAAAAACAGTAATTCGGCAGGATATGCCGGAGCAAATGTGAATGCTTATGCAAATGAATATGCGAATGTGCCGGAGCTTGTGGCGGTGAACGGTCCGTTGGCGGGAATGATATATCAGGTCGGCGAATCCGGAGTAATTATCGGCAGAGATAGCGTAAGCTGTCAGGTTGTCATCCCATCTTCACAGGCAAATGTAAGCAGAGTTCATTGCTATATTACTTATAATCCGATGTCGGGAATGTTTGTTTTAAACGACAGAAATTCAACCTACGGAACATTCCTTTCAAACGGGATAAAGGTTGAATACTCGCAGCCGGTGGCGTTAAAAAGAGGCGACAGATTTTATATCGCTTCGCCGGACAATACTTTTGAAGTAAGATAGGAGGAATACCGTATGAATAAAAATGATGGGAATCAAACACCGAATACAGGAACCGTATATCAGCAGCCGGGACAGCCGTATCCGCAGTCGGGATACTCGCAACAGCCGGGACAGCCGTATCCGCAGTCGGGATACCCGCAGTCGGGATATCCGCAGTCCGGATATCCTTATCCGATGTCGGGATACGCGGAAAAAAAGAAATCGCCGGTGGGACATATAGCAATTATTGCCGTTGTGGCAGTGGTTATTGTCGCTTTGGCTACAGTCTTGATTATACTGTTAAATAACAGAAACCGGACACCATGGGAGATAATGCCTCCGCCGCCTCCTCCGCCTATGATAAACGCAGCCCCTGGAAGCGTTATTTTAAACGGACAGGAAATTACATTTGAAGTTATTTCCGAAGAGGGCAAGACGTATTTGCCGGTAAAAGAATTTGCTGAAACAATAGGATATGACTGCGTTATTGACGGGAATTTGATAAAAATTATGGCTCCGACCGAAATCTCGACGCTCGAGATAGGCTCGACAAGCGTTAAACTCGAAGATCAAACGGTGGGAACGGATACAAGTGTGGAAATAACAAAAGCGCCGTTTGAAAATAACGGTATTGCTTATATTTATGCAAGAGATGTTGCGCTGTTCTTGAAAAATGCGAATGTTACATATAACCCGCAAATGCAGATTGTTGAAATCAATATCGGTATGGGCGGTCCCGGAATGCCTCCGCCTCCAGGCGGCGGAATGCCTATGCAGGGAGGAATGCCTATGCAGGGAGGAATGCCGCCGCAGGGCGGAATGCCTATGCAGGGTGACGGCGGTATGTCTCCGCAAGACGGCGGAATGCCTCCGCAGGGCGGCGGAATGCCTCCGCAGGGCGGCGGAATGCCTTCGCAGGGATGAGAACAGTTTATCGGAGGCGCTTGAGGAACGACACACCTCCGTATAACGATTTTACCTATTAAGCTAAGGAAACACCGAATAAATCAATATCAAAAAATAATAATGTTTATTTAACTGTCAATTTGTAAAGGTTTTGACGCTGAAGGCGTTGAAAAGGATATATTAAAACAGAAAGAAGGAATTAATAATGGCAATGCAACAATGCCCTAACGGTCATTTGTATGATGATGCAAAAAACAGCAGCTGCCCGTATTGCAGCAACGGAAACAGTATGAATGTTACGGTTCCCTTATCGGACGGAATGTTCCGTCAAGGCAGCGGAGATATGTTCCCGCCGACGGCTCAACTTGACAGTCCCATGTCCGAACGGGAATATGTCGCGCCGCGTCCGCAGGTGGCGCAGGCGCCGCAGAACTCTTTTCCCGCAACAGCTCCCGTCGAGGCGCAGTTTGCGGCTACAACATACAAAGAGGATATTGTAAATGAAAAAGGTATTGTTGAAGTAAGAGGCTGGCTGGTATGTCTGGAAGGTGAGAAACGCGGTATCGATTTTAAAATCCACGGCGAAAAAAATACTATAGGCAGAGGCAGTGAAAACGACGTAAAAATTGATTTTGACAGTTCGATTTCAAAGGGTATCAACGCAATTATTTCTTACGATCTGAGAAATAACAAATTTTTCATCTTTTTGGGCGAATCCAAAAACAATATATACGTAAACGATCAGCTGCTTATGACGCCAATCGAGCTGAAGGATTACGACATTATAGAAATAGGACAGACAAAGCTGTTGTTCCGTTCATTGTGCAACGACAGATTTACATGGGAAGCTTCAAAGAAAGCCGCCGAAAAGGCGGAATAAAAGACAACGTGAGGGAGCAGAGAGAAAAACTCTGCTCCTTTATGAAACCGGATGAAAAGGGGTGTTGTATTTGAATTTCAAAAGTGAATATATGAGAATATTGAAAAGCTTGCACATTATTATTTTTATTTGTTTAATATTATCCTCTTGTTCGGACGGTGATATCAACAATATCGATCGATCGCTTGTAATGATAAAAAATGCGGGTATGTCAACCTATGGAGCGGGATTTGCCGTCGGTATTCCCGGTAAAGCCGTCAATACGGTCGTCACATCGTACAGTATTGTGGCGCAGTCCAACGGCGCGGTTCCCAAAACGGCGGAAATCAGAATAAAGGATTCAAATAAAAGCATATCGGCAAATGTTTCTTTTTATGATACCGCTCGGAATATTGCGATATTAAAGCTGCCGGAAGAAACGAAGGAGCTGAAACCGGTCGTGTTGAAGGATATCGTTGATTATGAAGAACCAATTTATGTAAAAGGATATGAAGGAACGGGAAATATAACAAGCGATTATGAAAAATTTAACAGTACAAACATAATAAAATACGGAGGCAGTATCAGCGGTTCAACCGAATTGAATAACTGTGTGATATACAGATATTCCAATGAATTTAACAGGGGATCGGTAGGAGCACCGGCGGTGGACGATCACGGAAACTGCATAGGTATGTGTGCTTATTCTTTAAATTACATGAATACCTATTCACAGTATATTTTATCGTCTGGGGAATTGATAAGATGTTTGTCCGGTGAAAATATCGATTTTGTTACCTCGGATGAAATCAAGTATAAAAATATTATTCTTTTAACGGTATTTGTCGGATTTATATTTCTTTCGGCAATTATTGCATTTACTTTATTTACAAATAAAAAAGAAAATAACCTCATATATGAGGATAGATATATAAGGATAACAAACGGGACATTAAAGGATAAGGTCTATAAATTAGAAGGTAAATTGTCGATCGGAAGAGATCCGAATCGGTGCGATATAGTTTATCCTATCGATGAACCCGGTGTCAGTGCACTGCATTGCTCTGTTCAAATACACGGAAAGGATTGTTATCTGACGGATAATTTCTCAAAGTACGGCACATATCTTGAAGACGGGACAAAAATAACTCCGTTGGCTCCGTATAAAATCGAGAATAAAAATTTTGCTTTTTATATAGCAAAACTCGAAAACAGATTTGAATTTATCGATGAAAAGGAGAAAAGAAAATGAATATAGATCTGCATACGTATTCAAATATCGGCTCAAGAGAGCTAAACGAGGATAGTTTTGAAATCAAAAACGATGAAACAGGATGTATAGCCGTGTTGTGTGACGGACTTGGCGGACATAATTGCGGTGAGATTGCGTCTCAGGCTGCGGCAAAAAATATTTTGAAGGGAATAGCCGTACTTGAAGATTTACAGGCAGACAAAATTTACAATATATTAAAAAAAGTAAATGACGGTCTGGTAAATTTACAAACCGTAAAACCCGAGCTGAAAGGAATGCGGACAACTGCCGTAGGTTGTATAATAAACGAAAAAGAACTGCATTATTTCAACAGCGGAGATTCAAGGTTTTATTTCTTTTCAAACGGTTCTCTGAGCTGTATGTCCAAAGATCACAGCGTTTCGCAAATGTCTGTGGAATTGGGAGAAATGTCGTTTGATGAAATTCGTTTTGACGCTGACCGGAATAAATTATTGAAGGTATTGGGTGAAAGTGTCAGCAGAGATGTTGGCACAATATACAAACCGATAAAATACAAAAGAGGTGACGCATTTTTATTGTGCAGCGACGGATTTTGGGAGTATATTTTGGAAGAAGAAATGGAAATTGACCTTTCAAAATCTTATAATGCCAAAGAATGGATAGATTATATGCTTGTCAGATTGCTGCTGAAATATAACGGCAATAACGATAATTTTACCGTGATAGGCGGAATTATTAAATAAAGGAGGTATAACCGTGTATTGTAAATATTGTGGAAACAGACTCGCTCAAAACAGTGTAAAATGCGCGGCTTGCGGTGCAAATATCGATTTAAACGACGGAGGACAATCCTTTTTTGACGATAATGAGTTAGACGCATGGCAGTCTGAAGGTATAAATCAAGGTCCTAAGACAAGTATGCCCAAAACCGAAATATTGGGGAACGATCAGCGCGATCATAATGACTTTATCAAAGGATTTTCGCCGAGGGCTCCTCAAATGACGGGGCGAAGAACACCCGCATATTCGGTATCGTACCAACGTCATGGAAAAAACAACAATTTATCGTCAATTGCGGATATTTTAAGCTCTAACAGATTGATAATTCTTTGCATAGCGGCGGCATTGGTCATTGCATTGTGTACGGCAGCTGTCATAGCCGTATTAAACAGAGGAAATACGACGGAGGATGAGGACAATTCCGGAGTTACGCAAACGGAACAGCCGAGAGATGCCGTACAGGAAAATATGATCGTGACCGACCCGGTTCCTGCAGAGGTAAATAATGAAACAACCCAAGAGGATGAGAAACCGGAGGAAGCGGTATCCGAACGACGGGACGTTGAAATTGAGGTCAAAATAGACGGCAAGGATGTCAAGAATCCTGGGAACGCATATATGCAAAACAACTTGCTTTACGTTTCATACGATAAGATTTTGAAATATGAAGGATATGAATATAAAAAAAGCGAAAGCAAGGGAAAAATTGTTTACTATGAGAAGAAGCAAGATAACAAAGCGGTAAAAATCGAGAAAAACGACCCGACAGAAGATCCTTCAACGTCAAAAACAAAGATTTGGATCATAGAATCCGGTAAAGA
>JAFLUR010000088.1 GCA_022508725.1 Oscillospiraceae bacterium | reverse complement strand
ATAAGGTACGGCGCCATCATCAAATAGCTTGTTTTGTTCTTTTTCATTCTCTGCCAGACAGTCGGCTGTTTCCATGAACCCACCGCATATTTTTCGGCGGTATCTGTTTTCTTGCTCATTGTTTCACCCCTCTCAATCCAATCCGAATTCCTTATATTTTCTCTCTATTTCCTCATCTATATCGAGCTGCCATTCATGCAGTGTTTCGTACGGATTGGTATAGCTGTATATGGTAGTTCTGAATGCGTTTTGTATGCCTCTGGGTGTATAATAGCTTCCCGGAACCTCCGGCACACCCTTTACATCGTGCCACTGACTTTCAAGCATTTTCTGCTCTTCAATCGTCCACGGTATCTGTTTAAACGCCTCCCGGTTTGCCGTCGCATACCTTGCCGCAGCGCCCATAACCTTTTCAAGCTCAATACCGTATTCCGCCTGAACGTCGGCGCTTGTGTACCACTTCATGAACTCCCATGCGGCTTCCTTATCTCTCGCCGCATCAAACATTACATTCGCCGTAACGGCCGAGGTCTGAGAGCGGTCAAGCGTTCCGTCCTCCGAAACGGTACCCGGCAAAGGCGCCATTCCCCACAAGCCCTTTATTTCCGGCGCGCCCACACGCAGCAGGTTTGCCTGTGTATACAGCTGTATGGCAAGAGGCATATCTCCCGTTCTGAATCTCGAATAAAAATCATACTGATCCGGGAAACTGTAATTGATATAATACTCGGTAGCCTCTTTAAAAGCCTCTCTCGCCTCCTCCGAGCCGAGATCCGTTGATTTGAGGTCATCGGCGTAATATTGTCCTCCGCGCTGATACAGCAGTGTGTTGAATACCGTAAACGCCGTGCTCGCGTCATTCGGGACAACGGTCGAAATAACGCTCCAGCCTATATCCATATTGTTTTTCTTTATGACCGGAACGATCTGCTTGAACTGATCCCATGTATTCGGTATGCCTACTCCGAGCTCGGACAATATATCCTTTCGATAGAACATCATTTCATAATTCTGCGTATCCGGCAGCGCATAATATCCGTCTCTGAACTTAAACGGAACCATCGCGGACGGATAGAAACGCTCCGTTACCTCATCGAAATCATCAAACTGCGACAAATCCGTAAGAGCGCCTCTTATGGCATAGTTCACAGGCAGCGTGGAGCCGAGCGTCAGCGCCACATCGGGTCCCCTGCCAGCCAGAGTAGCCTCGATAAGTGCGCCCTGTACAAGCTCAAGCTGCACGTTTATATCGGTTTGTGCCGAAAATTCATCGACTATCATATCCTTCAGTATGCCTACCTGATCGCGTCCGAGATTTACCCACACGCGCACGCTCCTACCCCCCCCCGATGAATTATCCGAGATCAGGTCATAGTCCTCGGTAAAGGATGCGATAAAGGTATCAAAGCCATACCTCAAGCTCTGCATAAAGGTCGGGTCTATCTTGGGTTCTTTCTCGTCGGGGGCTTTGAGCAATATGTAATCAAGCTGAAGCGGCTGATTAGCCATATTCAGCACCCATGCCGAAAGACCGGAAATATTGCTTTTGAACACACTCAGTCTGCTGCTTATTCTCTCCGGATCGTCCGCCATGCTTTTAAGGTCGTAAATGATCTTGTCAAGCTGCGAAACGGCGCTTCCGCTCTTTCCGCCGGATAATTTGATAAGCTCCTGTTTCTGAACATTCAAATCCTCCGCAAGCTTTTCGAATGTTTCGACCAGATCGGGTATCTGCTTTTCAAACTGATAATCGCGCAGCAAATCGGGCGATGACCCGGAAATCATTATTATTTTTCTGTAATACTCATTCATTGTGTATATACAATCGTTTGTATTTCTCAATATATCGGTCACTTCGCCGAATGTGACCTCCATGGTTATGTAGTGCTTGCCCTTATCGAAATAAAATTCCATCGCGCCGTTATCATCGGACAGGGTATTCATCTGCCAGTTGTCGCTGAATGCAAATCCGACATTTTCAAGCTCGGCGCAGGGGACTTCGCCGTCAATAAGTATGCGTCTTGTCGTAAACATACCGCTTGTTATGTTTTGGAGAAATTTTATGCTTATGTTGTAGAGTCCCGCCTCCTCAACATCAAATTCCCATGTCACATTCTGATTTACCGACTGCCATCCGCTTCCGCCTATGGAATTAAGACGTATTTTATAAGAGCTTGACGGCTCGGTAACTGGACTTGTTTTATCAGTCACCGCATAAATGGTCGAGCTGTTTCTCAAAAAAGGCTTTTCCGCCTGTACCTTTATCGTCGAACCCGCCTTTTTAAAGCCTTTCTTCTCATACTCGGCTTTGAGCTCACTGTACGGAACAGGCTCCTTTTCTTGATATATGCGAATATCGGAAAGGTAGAAAGACTGTCCCTGTCCTATCAGAGAAATCGTATTCGGGCCCTCGTTCAAATATATTTTAAGGCTGCCGGCATTATACCCCTCCGGATCGCACAGATTATGCGTTGTCCATACGGGCTTCTGAGCCATTTTCGGACGCAGATCGTTATCCCTCGAATCCCTCATTATATCGGTCGTATCATACCATACTCTTCTGACAACATTATTCTGAGATTCGTTGAACTGAATTTCATCGTTTATCTTAAGAGAAATATCAAGCTCATTTCCCGCATTTTCTCCCAGATTAACATCATAGGAGATATTATACAGTCCGCTCTCCGGCACATCCGCGATCCATTTTGCCCATTCGTCACTGCCATCGGGAAAAAGCAGTACATTCTCTCTTCCCTCGTAATCAGTGACAGAAAATCCATCGCTGCTCTTTTCGACCGCGCTGTCCGCTTTTATGAGTATATCGGCCTCGGGGCATACCGCCGTTTCATATTTTTTTCTGAAATTTTCATAAGTATTATCAGAATCATAATTAAAATCGATCGGTGTGCCGTATTGATAGCCGAGCTCTGTCCCGGAAATCGTATCTGATGAAGCAGGCATAACCGCCGCTCCCGACGTCAACAGAGATACAGCCGTCACTGCGGACAACAGCTTTTTCAGTCTGTTCTTATTCATTATCTCACATCCTTAAAAAATATTCCGAAACACAGATATTTCCGATATTTTCCCATCCTCCGGAATTACATACGGTAAAATGCCGGCTCGCCGTACTTATTCCCGGACGCTCATTTTTAATGCCGGAAAATATCGCATTTGTACACATTGTTTATCTGTATTATACATCTACTATAATATATTATCAAAAAAACAAAAGAATTTCAACACATTATACAAAAAAAATCAAAAAAATTTTTTATATCTGTGAAAAAGTATATATCTGCTGCCGGTATTTGTAATAATATACCGGCTGCATTCATAGAATATACAAATATTTTATGGGAGGAATTTATTATGAAGTTTGTATTTATAACATCAAAGCACCTGAAACGCGCCGCGATTTTTGCTCTTGCATTTTTGGCTGTGATATTTCTTGCGTTTTTTGTACTTATCCCCTCAATGTAAAAACGGTACGGTAAACAGCACGGTCCGGTCGAGGAAGTTTCCGACATATCAGAGCCTGTTCGGTATTCCTTCGATTGCCGGATTTTTGAGCGGGTTTTTCCGGCGGCAAAGTCCGAAATTTGCGGTAATACTTTGTGTATTTCAAAAATTTCGGGCAAAGCCGGCGGGAAAAGACGCCGAAAAGATGATGATTGGAGGATGCAGAAACAGGATCTCAGACACAAATTATATTTTTGTATTGACAAACAGCCCGAAATTCTATATACTTTTAATAAAAAGAATATCTTATTGACGGAGGGAATAAATTGTGAAAAACAGACTTAAACGTATCATATCTTTCTTTTTGGCGTCGTCAATACTTATGAGCATAACATTTATGACTTCATGCGCCGTAAACGAGCTTCCGACGGACGAGCTTCTTGTTTACATCAGTTTCGATGAAAACGGGACCGGCAGCGGAAGCTTTGAAGCGTCGAAAGGCGGAATCGTAAAGGAATACGGAAATGTTTCATATTCCTCGGGCTGCAATAACGACAGCGGAAACAAAGCACTTTACATAAGCGAAAACGCTCCGGGAAACTATCTTGAGCTTCCCGAGGGTATTCTTGCCGGAAAGACCGCCGCTACATTTTCCTTTTGGCTGAAACCGGGCGGCGGATGGCCGTTTATGACCACCCCGGTCGGAGGCAAACAGGATTTTCTGCATGAAAAATACCTCGGTATGCTTGCGTCTCCCGCATCGCTTACCGCGGAAAGATACAACAACAGCGGCGCGCGGCTCAGCTCGGTAGGTGCGGAGGGAGATTATTCCGACTGGATATACGTTACGGTCGTATTTGAAGAAAACGGCACAAAGCTGTACATAAACGGACGACTTTCCGCCTCTGACAGCACTGCGGTGGATGTTAAATCGCTCATGACCTCCGATGCGTCAACATGGATAGGACACGGCAACTGGGGAGACGGTGAGGGATTTTCCGGAAAAATAGATGATTTCAGAATTTACGGAAAGGCTTTGAGCAAGGATGAAATTTCATCTCTTGCGGATGAGGCGGTCAATATGGAACTTATCAAAACGGTATATGAAAAGAACCGGCTTGAAATATATACGGATTTTTATAAAAACGGCACAGCCGTATTTCAAGTCGAACCGGGTGAAACCGTTTCGGCGCATATATCCGTAAAAAATTACCGCATAAACGAAAGAAAGCTCTGCGTTACCGCGGAAGCCTTCGATGCGGATAACAATTCGTCGGAAATCGTATACAAAAGTCCCGAAAAAACACTTGCGGTTTTGGAAAATGCCGAATTTACCGCGGAAATCACCGCCGACAACAAAAAAGCCGCTTATTACAAATTTACGGTAAAGGACATTACCGATGAAAAAGACGCGGAATTTGACGCAGGCTATCTGCCCGTGTCGCAAACGCTGTTTCCTCCCCCCTCCCCCTCCGATTCCAATCAAACCACAAGCGGAGCGCACGATCCTACAATATTCAAAGACCCAAAATCAGGACATTATTTTGCATATTCAACACACAATGTTGTTTTTGAATCGGAGGATCTGATACACTGGACTCAACGCAATTTTAACGGTCGGATAACCGTACCGGAAAGCGCCGAGGCTTATATTGAAAAGAATATTCCCGAAGCCGAAGCAAACGGAACCTACTGGGCGCCCGATATTTATTATTCGGAGGGCGACGAGTACCCGTATTGGTTCTATGTTTCGGTATCATGCGGACTCGGCGGAAGAAACTCGGTAATAGGACTTGTAAAATCAAAATCTCCGAGGATATGGGACGATGAATACCGTGACTGCGGCGTTGTGCTGGCTTCATCGGAGAGTTCTAATTCACCGACAAACGCAATAGACACAAATATCTTCACCGACAGCGACGGAAAGGTATATTTCATATGGGGTTCGTTCTGGCAGGGAATACATATGGCGGAGCTTGATACCGAAACGGGACGCGTAAAAGGCGTTGATTACACCGATGATAAAACTCTGCTCGCTTCAAGCAACAAAGTCGGCGCAAGAGTATTTTCCACTCCGAAAGGAGTAGTCGGTCCCGAGGGTCCGTTTACCGTATACAACGAGGATACGGGCTACAGATATATGTTTACCTCATACGGCTGGCTCGGTACTAACTATAATGTAAGAATTGCACGAACAAATAAGACATTTGAAGAGGTTCTTTCGGATAATCCTTCAAGACAGCTGCTTGACCACAACAACAGACCTGTCGGAATGTCATATTCCGATCAAGTCAAGGAAGGCGGAAGCCTCGGCGAATTATGGGGATACAAAATATCCGGTTCGTTCCGGCTCGGAGACGGCATAGAATACGTCGGAAGCGGTCATAACAGCGCGTTCCGGGATGATGACGGCAGCTGGTATTTTGTGCAGCACTGCCGTAAGGTCGCCGATGCGTGGGCATATCTTCAGGTAAAGAAGATGATGTGGACCGAGGACGGCTGGCCGGTAATTTCCCCGCTTGTCTATGCGGGAGAGCAGGTGCAGGACATTCCCGAAACCATGCTTTACGGAACATGGGATCTGTCAAGTGTGGGACATACCATCCTCGATAACGGCGTTACCAACGTGAGCACAAGCGGAGCATACAAGGGATCGGATCTTCCGGTTCATTCATCTGAAATAATACTTCAAAGCGACGGCACTCTCGGCAACGATCTCGGAACATGGAGTTTTGACGGCGGTCACACCGTAACAATAAGCTTTGCAGCCGACGGAAATGCCGATAATTACGAATTTTACCGTAACGGAGATACCGTCAAAATGTTTGTTCTCACGGGATACGACAAAGATGCCGGAAAATCCGCGCTTGTTCTTACCGGCACGGATCAAGCCTGCATCGCGCATTTTGCAAAAAAGAGCAATGCGTGCGCGCAGAGTACAAAAATAATACCAAAGGTCAATACAATTCCTACGGTCATTAAAAAAAGCTCCGGCGGAAATCCCGTAAACGGCTGTGACGCCGCCGGCAATATCATTTATGCCGGAGATCCCGCCGCTTTTGTCGAAGGTGACACCGTATATCTTTACGCGGGACATGACACGTCAAATAAAGAAGAATATGTAATGCCCGAATGGATATGCTTCAGTTCAAAGGATATGATAAACTGGAATTATGAGGGACCCGTCATGAAAGCGGAAAGCATTTCATGGGCGTCCGATAAAACCTCGGCGTGGGCAAGTCAAGCGGCAGCGTATAACGGAAAATATTATCTTTACTACTGCACATGGGACAAAACCTCCGACGGGAAACAATCGATAGGCGTTGCGGTTGCGGACAGTCCGACAGGACCGTTTATCGACAAAGGCACTCCTCTCGTAAAGGGTACTTTTACCACACCCCAAACAAGTGACTATAACGACATAGACCCCACGGTATGGATAGAAACAATCGACGGAGCGGAGCATCGTTATCTCGCATGGGGAAACGGCAAATATTATGTTTGCGAGCTTAATGAGGATATGATCTCGGTAAAGGACACGGACGGCGACGGAAATATTAAAATGGGCGCCGATATAAAGGAACAGGAATTTAAAAATATCCCCGACGGACTGTGGTTTACCGAGGCGCCGTGGCTTTACAGACGAAAAAGCTCAGACGGCGGCTATGCCGGCAAATATTATACGTTCGGCGCGTTCGGCCGGCGCGAACAGATGGGATATGCGGTATCCGATTCACCTTACGGTCCGTGGGAATTCGGCGGAATTATAATGAAACCCACCGCAACTTCAAACACGAACCATCCGTCCGTAATAGATTTCGGCGGCAAAACCTATTTCATATACCATAACGGCGCTCTTTCCAAAGGCAGCGGTTTCAGGCGTTCGATATGTATACAGGAATTGAAATTCGGCTCTGACGGAAAGGTATTCCCCATGGAAGAATTATCGATAGGTCTTACCGGAACGGCAAGCAGAATCCGGACCTATGACGGCAGATATATCGGCTGTGACGAATTTTCAAATCCCTCCGCCGATGCGGAATATCCGATATCCAAGGAATGTGTGCTGTTTGACGACAACTACGACCTAAATACCGCATGGGAAATAACAAAAGGAAAATATGACCCGGACAATGAAAATTATATCTCTATACAGTCGGTCAATAAGCCGGGACTGTATATAAAAGCATCGGATAATTCCGCAGTCCTGACACAGGACAGTGACGGAGTGCAGGCTGAGGCAATGACATTCAAAACGGTAAAGGCATTGGACGGCTCGGACGGCGTATCCTTTGAAAGCATTACCGAAAAGGGCAAATTCCTTTTCTCTTTCGGCAATAAATTGATTTTATCATATCCGTACGATCTGTCCTCATGCTCATTCAATATATCCGAAACCGATATTACAAACGCCGGACTTGAAGATTTGTCGGTGAGGGACGGGAAAATAACATTCTCGCTGAAAAACGCAAAAATGTACGAAACCGCCGATATATACATAGCCGAGTATAACGATGACAACGCGCTTATCAATGTACACTGTGAAAAAACAGATATAAAATCGAATAATCAACCGGTATCGATCGATTATACCGCCCGGGAAAACGGAAACAAAGTATGCCTTATGGTTTGGAATAATATGTATCCAATCGTTGATAAAAAAGTAATCGATTAAAAAAAATCAAAGAAAATAAAAAACCGATATACCAACCGTGTATATCGGTTTTTTTTATGGAGCCGGCAAGCGGATTCGAACCGCCGACCTACACCTTACCAAGGTGTTACTCTGCCTGCTGAGCTATGCCGGCATTTACAACGCTTAATTATTATATCAAAATATGTCTTCCGTGTCAATAGCATTTTTAATTTTTATTAAAATTTCGGCATATTTAAAAATGCAGACGCCTCGCGGA
>JAFLUR010000087.1 GCA_022508725.1 Oscillospiraceae bacterium | reverse complement strand
CCGGCAGAAAAATCCGCTCAAAAATCCGGTAATCCCCGGATACTAAACAGGCTCTTAAAAAATAATTCCGCAAGTGTAATAAATATTATTTCCATATATTATTATAAATATTATTCCGGATATTATTCCGGTCATTTTTCAAAAATATCCGGTCTGAAGTTATTCGGATTTATATTTTCGTAAGTTTTTATCGGGATCCCGTTATAATATTTGACAAACGACATAAAGAATTGTATAATAGTGTTATCGGCATAATGCGCCGGCAAGGATGCCTAATAAATTTTATCGATTTTGTATCGGTTACGAAAAGGATTTTTATTAAGAGTATCCAAAGAAATATATATTTTTCAGAAAGGATTTTTGCAATATGAAATTCGGTAACATAAAAAAAACGCTTCTTGTTCCGGCGGCGCTAATTCTTGCCGCGACTCTGACATTTTCGGCTTACGCGAAAACCGAACCCGTCGATCTGAAATTTTCTCCCGCCGGCGGAGGCACGTTTATTTACTGCAACAATAATGAATCCGTAAGACGCGAAAGACTGTCGGACACTTCCAATCCCGAGCCGGAATATCTTATGACAAATCTTTCCATGTCCGCCGGCAAATACTCGCTCTACGCATCGCACCTAAATCATACGGAGCTCAGAAATGCGGACGGAATGATAACCGAAGCGGGCTTTGATATTGAAGTCGATGTTCGTTTCCTTGCGGAAGAGGACACGGTCATATCGCTTTCCTCCGCGGCATTTGAAACCCCCGAGCTCAGCATATTCTACGAAAACGGAATGTTGATGAAGGAGGAGGGCGACTGGGGATGCATACAGGCGGTCGCAGACTATATGCAAAGACCGATACGGCAGCTTAACGCCGATACCGAATATAAGCCCGCGGAATTTAAGGAAGTAAAAATCGAGCTTAAAAAGGGCGAGGAAATGTGGCTCAGCAAATACATAGACAATTACCGTTCCATAGCATGGCTCAAACCCGTACAGATACTTGCCGATTTTGAGATATTATCCGGCAGCGCGGAGATAGATGTTGCCGCACTGCGTTCAAACGGTACCGTCGGTGACAGGAGTCTGAACGATCCCGAGGCGAAATTCGGCGCATACCACCGTGACCGCGAGCATAAGGGACTTGCGGACACGCTTCCGTTTATGTATTCCGAAAAAATGGAATATACCGTGGACGATTCGGTCCTGAGCGGATCGCTGCTGCCCGTGACCCTGTACAATCAGGTCACTCCGGGCGGAAATACCGTTGAAAAATGGTTCACACATCTCAATCCGCAGACCGATGCGTGGTCAAGCGCAGTGTGCAGCGAGTCCGAAATGATAAAAATATATTACGACGACCCGTCCAAAGCGGAATATTACGGTAAAAACGTTCCCGAATCCGACCGGGAGGAAACATGGTATTTCGATACGACTCATTCGGACACGGCGGAATATCTTGACGGCATGGAGGTAAGCCCGGATGATTATAAACCGAACTACAGAATACCCGACGGAACGGTAAATTACGACGCTTTCGGCTGTCATCTCGGAAACTACGGCATCGGGGTAAATTATGTCGTCAGCATAAAAAACACATCCTCGCGCGTCAGATATTTTAACTACAATCTGCGCACCACCGCAAACAATATAGTGAACGTGCGCGATGAAAAGGGTGAATATGTGGGCGAATACTCGCTCCTTAAAGGAAGAAGCGAGGAAAAAAGAGAGGATACCATGGCGTGCATAAAGCTCCCGCCCGACACCGAAACCTCGTTTATGATAGAAGTCCTGCTTCCGATGAATTATCCCGGCGGAATGGAAAACAGCTTTGTTATCACCGATACTCCCGCCGATATGAGCGTGCTTGACGATACGAGGCTTTATAAAATCACCCCCGATAAATTTACCGGCGGCGAATATTTCAAATGGGCGGGCGAGGAAATATATACCTCATACGACAGAGAGAACTGGACCCGGCACGAGCTTTCCCAAACAACAAAGGAAATTTTCAGGGGAAACTGGAATAACTATGACATAGCGGCGACCGACAGGGGATATATGGCAAAATGCTCCGAATATCAAACATCGCCGGCATACTATTCAAATATACTCAATTATTATCATACGGTCTATTTTCTCGACAAAAATTTCAATGTGACCGGACGATACACCTTTGACGAATACCCGAACGAGATAGCGTTTGCAAGAGGAAAATATTATGTAAAAACCGACAATTACATATATTACAGCGAGGATACCGACCGCTGGAAAACGCTTGATACCAACAGCTATGATATGCCCATCGACAACGGCGGCATATTCTCCGTTACGTCAAAGGGCGGAGAGCATTATGTAAGCACGGACGGTGTTGATTATGTAAAAACGGCGTATCCCCCCGTCGAACCGGAAAACGGCGGCGAGGAAAATCTGTATTTTGACGAAAAGGAAAGCAAAACAATCTCAGGAAAAATTTCTTCCGTGACCGAAAAGCCGCTTTACATAGACACGATAGGCGATTACTATTTCTATGCCTCCGCAAATACGCTGTATCTTTCAAAAACGGCTCTTAAATGGCACAGCATTGATTTTGATGAAAAGATAACATCCGTAACATTAAAAAACAAGGATGTTTATATAAATAACAGATATAAGCTTCTTTATGACGAGGACCTGTCAAAATCAAGCTTCATGAGGGTAAACGATGAGATCATGTCGCTTGACGGCATAACCGCAATAATAAACGACAGAACGGTCGTTCCGGTAAGACTTTTGAGTGAATATTTCGGCGCAAAGGTCATATGGAATCCCGATAAACGCACCGTAAATATCTACTATAACGGAGACACTATCGTATATACCATAGACTCCGATGAGGTCAGAATAAATTCATCGGTAAAAAAGATAGACACGACCGCGGTTATTTTGAATAATACCACCATGATACCCATAAGAGCTTTTGCCGAATGTATGTCGCTGGATTTTGACTATGATGAATCGATCAAGCTTATAAGCATAAAATCGCCGGAAAAGGTTTTTGACGGTATAGCCGCGTATCCGGACGGTTCTCTGCCCGGTGAAAACGCAGTTCCCGACGCCGCAGCCGCCGAAAAGCTCGCCGAAACATTCTTTGCGATAAACTACGGAGAGGATTTCCTGTTCGGTTTCGGTAAATTCAGCGTATTCTATAACGAGCTTACGGGCTGTTACGAGGCGACCGCAAAATCGGAGGTAAACGAGGGTATATTCATAGAAGCCGTAATAGAAAAGTCAAGCGGTAAGCTTATTTCGTTAAAATAATGTCGTACGGGTCAAATGCCGGCGCGCCGCCGATCGACATAAACCGGAAACATAAAAAATATGCGGGAGGGTCATATGAGCAGGTCGGAAAAACCATATACGGCCGAAAACGAGAAAACAGTAAAACCGAGTTTTTTCAGGCTGTTTATGATATTCTTCAAAATCGGATGCGTTTCTTTCGGCGGCGGGTTCGCCATGATGCCGTTTATCATGCGCGAAGTCGTTACCAAATACAAATGGGTCACTTCAGAAGAAATTGTCGATATATTTTCGGTATCGCAGTCAATGCCGGGTTCGGTAGCCGTTAATTCAATAGGTATCATCGGCTACCGGATATACGGAATAAAGGGAGCCGCGGCGGGAACGCTCGGCGTGGTATTCCCCGCATTTGCCGTAATAATGCTGATCTCGGCATTTTTCTCCGGATTTAAGGATATTGTTTATGTGCAAAAAGCCTTTTGCGCGGTAAGAGCTGCCGTAACGGCTCTTATACTCTATGCCGCCGTAAAGCTTGCAAAGGACACGATCCCCGACCGGTTCACATTTGCGATCGCACTCCTTTCCTTTATCGCGCTCTATGCTTTCAAGCTAAGCGCAATAACGGTTATCATTGCCGCGATCGTTGCAGGAATTGTATGTTATTTTGTGAAGCGAGGTAAGCATGAGTGAACTTATAACATTGTTTTCGGTATTTTTTAAACTGGGTCTTTTCTGTTTCGGCGGCGGATATGCAATGATACCGCTTATTCAGGATGAGATATTGAAGTACGGTTGGATAACCCCTTCGGAATTTTACGATATCATAGCCGTAACCGAAATAACTCCCGGTCCCATCGCGATAAATGCCGCAACCTTTGTGGGGCATCGGACGGCAGGTATCGCGGGCGCCTTCTGCGCGACCTCGGGCGTTATTCTGCCGTCGTTTATACTTGTGCTGATAATATCGAAATTCTTTTTCAAATTCAATGAAAATCCGGTGAAAAAATCGATATTCTACTGCGTTCGCCCCGCGGTCATGGGAATGATAGTATATGCGGCAATGTCCGTCGCCCAAACCTCCGTTTTCAAAAGCGGCATCAACGCGGAATTTTTCAAAACCCTTATCTCTTCCCCCGCCTCGGCTGTGGATATCAAAAGCCTTATTATATTTATTGCGGCATTTCTGCTGCTTTTGAAAACAAAGATCAACCCTATTTTTATCCTGATCGCAATGGCAGTCGTCGGAATATTTGTGTTTTGACAAGCAAAATTGATTTCCGTCAAAATTTTTTAAAAATGCTTGACTTCCTTGTCCGGATATGTTATAATACTATAGTGTTTGGAGAGGTGGCCGAGCGGCTTAAGGCGCAGCATTGGAAATGCTGTGATGTTAACGCATCCGTGGGTTCAAATCCCATCCTTTCCTCCATAACCGGACGCCAATTCCGATACGATCGAGTGTCATAATTGACGTCCTTTTTTTTACAACAATATAACCGAATAATTCTTGCCTTATCCGTCCGCGGTAAAGCGCGGGAATTTGTAAGAGCCTGTTCAGTACCCGGAAATCATCGGATTTTTGAGTGGATTTTTCTGCCGGCAAAGTCCCGGATTTGCGGAAATACTTTGTATATTTCAAAAATTTCGGGCAAAGCCGGAGGAAAAATATGCCAAAAAGATGATGATCGGAGGATGCAGAAACAGGCTCTGAATATACGCGGACAGAAAGGCTTGGTTTTATCATGGAGCTTCTTATATTCGACAATCTTTCGGACAATGCCGGCGTTTCCGAAAAAAATACAAAATCGCGCCTGCGCGATGTTATAAAATTTGCGGAAACCGAATCCGTGACCTCGAATGCGGGACGGGAATATATCGTTTCGCTTATCGCAAACGACAACAATATACTTTCCTCGCTTGCGATACAAAACAAAAAGATCGGTGACAGCCTGTATAACGCCGCTCTCACCGACACGGAATGTATATTCTCCGAAATACTTCCCGTATTCGATTCGATTGCATACAACCCTTCCGGAAATGAGACCGGTTTTTATTCCGGATACCGCGATTCGATAAAATCGCTTACTTCATCAAAACAGCCGCGTGAATTTCTCGATAAGCTCATCACGCATTACCGCAATTTCGGAACGGGCATAAAAGCAAAATACACCGCGTTCAAATATGACGGAGCGCTTGAAGGAATAGCTTCAGCCGACCCCGTATCCTTTGATTCTCTTATAGGCATAGATCATCAAAAAAATATGCTTATATCCAATACAAAGGCATTCATCGGAGGAGGACACGCAAACAATGTTCTGCTCGTCGGCGACCGCGGCACCGGAAAATCATCATCGGTAAAGGCATTGCTGAATATGTTCTGCCGGGACGGACTGAGAATGGCTGAGCTTCCCAAACAGCATATTCGCAATATGCAGAAGCTTATCGATGAGCTTTCCGTATCGCCGCACAAATATATACTTTTTCTTGATGACCTTACCTTTGAAAGCGGCGATCCCGATTACCACGCACTCAAAATTTCGATGGAAGGACAGCTGAGCGCAATGCCCCGTAATGTTATTGTATACGCAACATCCAACAGACGCCACCTTATAAAGGAAACATGGTCGGAAAGAGAGGGCGGGGAGGTCCATAAAAACGATCAGCGGCAGGAAATCGCTTCTCTGTCGGAGCGCTTCGGAATAAAGCTGGTCTTTTCATCGCCCAACCGGAGCGGATATCTTGATATTGTCAAATCGCTTCTTGCTCAAAAATCGATAGATATGACCCCCGATATCGAAAGAAGGGCTCTTATTTGGGAAATGAACAACAGCGGTTTTTCGGGAAGATGCGCAAAGCAGTTCGTCGAATCGGTTATCGCCGAATACTCGGAATGACTGAAAATACGGGAAAACAGTATTTTTCGGAAACATTTTTACGAAAACTTACGTCATATAATATATATTTAAAAATATGCGGTAATAAATTTTACCGCCGTAAAGAAACGGAGGTTGTTTTTTATGAAAAAATCAATAATACTCATTCTTTCCGCCGCAATTTTCGGTCTTTCCGTCGGGCTTTCCGCGGCTGCCCGGGAACAAACCGAAGTTACATACGAAATTCCGGCGGCTTATTCGGAGGACACGGCGGCTCTGGCTTTGTTTTCCGGCGGGGCTCTGTCCTATTGCGGACTTTATACGATAGAAAAGACCGCGGACGACGGCTTTTATATAACAGTCGGCAGCGATATTGCCTCAAAGGGCGATACCGCAAAGATCATTCTGTTTGAGAGCGGCGAAATTATAAACGCGGTTCCGTCCGTTCGCGAACCGGAGCTTCCGGAAAAAAGTCCGGATGAATCCGCCGCGCCTGCCGACTCCCCTGAGCCGACAGCTTCACCGGAACAATCGGCATCCCCAAAACCGACGGCTGTACCCGAACAGTCGGCGACTCCCGAGATAACGCTTAATCCGGTTTATCCCAAAGAGATCGACGCGGTCAGCGCGTTTGCGGTGGTTGAAAAGGTCACAAAAACCATCATCGATGATGAGATAATGTATAATGTCAACGTATTGTATCAGGGTAGGGAACGTATATTCTATATCGAACCTGATGTATATATAAGCTCCGCCCCGGAAATCGGACCGTTTGTCACAGGCTCGGAGGCAGGCGCATTAAAGGAAGGGGATATAATCTCCGTCAAATCGAGTTTATCCGGTAAAATAAACGATCTCGTACTCGTTATGCGCCCGCCGTCAAAGGACATACTCACCTCCGGCAAGGATTACGGATCAAGCTTTGAATATCTGTATTCAAAAAATTATGTTCCGAGCGCTTACAGCGGCGACAGTGTTCTCCTTTACGGCAGCAAAAACAATTCGCGCGTCAAATATGCGTTCGGCGTTATAACCGATAAAAATTCATCGTCATTTACGCTCAGAGGTGCGGACGGAAAATCAAATCATTCCTTTGACATCGATTTTGACAAAAACACCTGCGTTTACGGAATAGATGCGGACAATGCAAATGATGTGTCGATACAAAAACCGTCTTATATAAGGAAATCGGCAATACCCAAAGCATATTTTGACGACCGCGACAACATATCCGAATGGGATCGCGACTGCGACTATACCTACGCGCTTGTCCGTATCGTTGACGACTGCGCAACGGATATTGCGATCATTACATATTGATATATCTCCCGCTTGCGGAAAACACAAAAAACAAACAGGCTCCGGGCAAAGACTCAAAATATGATTTTTGCCGCCTGTTTGTTTTTTTATTCATATATACACCCTGTCCGTCATATTATATACAGGTGAATTTATTATGAAAAAAATAATTATATATGCATCGGCATTTTCGCTGATCATGCTGCTTATTCCGTATATTACGGTGTCGTCGGTAAACATCCTGCCGGGAAATTTCACTCCGGAAACGGACGATTCAGCTCCGACGGGAAGTCCGGACTCCGCAAATTATCCTTTCGAATCGGCGGAAGCATCGGCAAAATCCATTCCCTCTTCCGTTTCTGTATATATCAAATCGGAGGATAAAACCGAGTTTATGAACACGGAAGAATACATCAAAGGCGTTGTTCTTGCGGAAATGCCGTCCTCATTTCATTCCGAGGCTCTCAAGGCTCAAGCCGTAGCCGCGCGCAGCTGTCTGCTCTATAACATGGAATATTATAAAACACATACAATTCCGCCCGAGCATAACGGCGCGGTTATCTGCACCGACTATACGCATTGCAGCGCATGGAGGAATATACAAGCCGAACTTCCCCAAACCGCCGCAAAAATATCCGACGCGGCCGCCGCAACGGAAAATATCGTAATGCTTTATGACGGCAAACCCATAAATGCGGTTTTTCATTCCACGTCAAGCGGAATTACCGAAAGCGCCGGCGATGTTTGGGGAAAGGATGTTCCGTATCTTCAAAGCGTCGCAAGCTCCGGCGACGAGCTTTCGCCCAAATATACCTCGGTTTACGAGGCGGATATTCAAACCTTCACGGAAACCGCGGAGAAAAATATAAACGGTATCGACCGTAACGCTCCGTTATTTTCCGATATAAAACGCAGCGGCGCGGGCGGTATCATCTCACTTAAAATATGCGGCGTGCAAATATCGGGACAAGAGTTCCGTTCCGCTTATTCCCTCCTTTCGACAAACGCCGATATAAAGGAAGAAAACGGGAAAA
>JAFLUR010000086.1 GCA_022508725.1 Oscillospiraceae bacterium | reverse complement strand
ACCGGCGGCAAGGGTTGGTATCAGGAATGGGGCGAAGCGGCAAGGCAGCTTGTTCCCGGTGATGTGGTAGTTATTCCGGCGGGTGTTAAGCATTGGCACGGCGCGGCGTCAGACAGTTGGTTTTCTCATTTGGCAGTAGAGGTAACGGGCGAAGAAACCTCAAACGAATGGCTGGAAGCAGTTACCGACGAAGAATATAAAAAATTAGGAGGTGACGTGAAATGAAAAAGGACGTAGTTATTTTAACGGGCGCCGGGCAGATCGGTATGGCGATCGCGCGCAGAATAGGATTCGGAAAGAAAATTGTAATTGGTGATAAAAGCATTAACAACGCCCGGACTATATCAAAAATAATGAATGACGCAGGATTTGACACTATACCCGTAGAAATGGATTTATCCTCGCGCGAATCTGTAATGAATTTAATCGCAGAAGCACAAAAATACGGTGAGATTGCCGCTTTAATAAACGCTGCGGGTGTATCGCCGAGTCAAGCGCCTATCGAGGCGATTTTAAAGGTTGATTTATATGGTACAGCTGTACTTTTGGAGGAGGTCGGAAAGGTTATCAAAGAGGGCGGCGTCGGCGTGACGATTTCAAGCCAGAGCGGATTTCGTATGCCTGCTTTAACTCCCGAACAGGATGAGTTGCTTGCTACCACACCCACGGAGGAGCTGCTTGATTTGGAAATATTGCAGCCCGGAAATATCCGCGACACGCTTCATGCTTATCAGATGGCAAAACGCTGCAATGAGAAGCGTGTCATGGCGGAGGCGGTTAAATGGGGCGAGCGCGGTGCAAGACTCAACGATATAGCGCCCGGAATTATCGTAACTCCGCTTGCTGTCGATGAATTTAACGGACCGCGCGGTGATTTCTATAAAAATATGTTTGCAAAATGTCCCGCAGGTCGTCCCGGAACAGCGGACGAGGTGGCGAATGTTGCGGAATTGCTTATGGGACCGGCGGGTGCGTTTATCACAGGTTCGACAATTCTGATTGACGGCGGCGCAACGGCAAGCTATTATTACGGTCCGCTCAAACCGCAAGAATAAATAAGGAGAGAATATTATGAAAAAAATTATTGCAATACCGCTTGTATTGGCTGTGATTATGTCTATGGCGTCATGCGGCAATAACAATGATAATGCCGGGCGGGAGCAACCGACGGCGTCAGTGCCGACGGAAACCGTTTCCACAGAACAGTTCACGCCTATAGCGGAAACAGATTCAACAACCGATGACGGCGGTACGGCTGTCGCTTCCGAAACGCCCGAAGAACAGGCGGAAAACGGAAGTAATATATTGGTTGCATATTTCTCTCGCGTGGGCAATACCGATTGGGAGGACGGCGTAGACGCGGTATCTTCCGCAAGCATTATTGAGGAAAACGGCGAATTTGTCGGAAATGCGGAGGTACTTGCAGAGATGGCACAGCAGATGACCGGCGGTGATTTATTTCTTATTGAAACAACCGAGAAATATCCGTCCGACTACAGAAAAACCACTGATGTCGCAAAAGAAGAACAAAACAAGGACGCCCGTCCGGAGCTTGCTTCTCATGTGGATAATATGGACGCTTACGATACCGTCGTACTTGTATATCCCAATTGGTGGGGAACGCTGCCTCAGCCGTTATTCACATTCCTTGAGGAATACGATTTTTCGGAAAAGACGATACTTCCGCTCTGTACGCACGGCGGCAGCCGCATGGGCAGCAGCGAGAAAGATATAGCCGATCTGTGTCCCGATGCTAAGCTGTTATCCGGTCTTGCCGTGAGCGGTTCAAGCGCTGCTTCGTCAAAGTCGGAAGTGGAAAAATGGATAAGCAATTCGGGTATTCTCAGGTAAATATATGAAAAAAATTATAAAAATCGTTATCGATATTCTTATGTCGGTGATATTGATTCTTTTACCGGCATATAGCCTTGTTGGAGAAGCGGCGCATGAATGGCTCGGAATGGGAATATTCGCTCTGTTTATCCTGCATCATATATTAAACAATCGGTGGCTTGGGAATGTATTCAAAGGAAAATACACGCCGTTTCGTATTTGGCAGACCGGGCTTGTGTTTTTATGCCTTGCATCAATGATGGGATCTGCAATAAGCGGTATCGTTATTTCACGTCATGCGCTTGCGTTTCTGCCTATTCACAGTGGGACGTCATGGGCGCGGACGCTGCATATCCTGTCGGGATATTGGGGATTTGTGTTCATATCGCTCCATATAGGACTCCATTGGAGCATGATGATGAACGGAATGAAAAAGATGTTTAAAAAGCCGTCCGAAGTCCGCTCCCGGATTATCCGCATTTTCGGTTGGATTATTGTCGGATACGGAGTATACGCTTTTATCAAACGTGATATAGGAAGCTATATGTTTTTGAAAACTCAATTTGTGTTTTTCAACTTTGAAGAACCGCTTATATTTTTTCTGCTTGATTATACAGCGGTAATGGGATTGTTTGTTTTTATCGGGCATTACCTGTCCGGTGTTTTGAAAAAATCCGGCGGTAATAAAAAGTCAACAGAGCGGTGAATATTATTTGATTTTCTTATAATATCGGTGTTTCCGGAAGGACGCTCAAAAATAATTTTATGTTTTTTGCAAAACTTCACAAAAACTTCACAATTTGAATTTATAATGAATTATCATACGTTCCGGAGGCTGTATGAAATAAAAAAATAATATGATAGGAGAAATCAAAATGAAGAAATCTGTTTCAATTTTATTAGTAATTGTAATGTGTTTTTGTCTGATTGCGTGCGCACAGGCGGACGAACTGCGGCAGACGCTTATAATGACGATTAACAGCCCCACCATGACGGTCGACGGAGTAAGTGCTGAGGTGGACCCCGGCAGGGGAACTGCTCCGATTATTTCAAACGACAGAACGATATTGCCGGTAAGAGCCGTTATAGAGGCACTTGACGGCGCGATTGAGTGGGACGAGATCTCGCGTACGGCTACGCTTACATACGGCGGGGACGCGATTGACCTTGCGATTGATTCGACTACGGCTTATTTTAACGGCGAGCCACAGACGCTTGACGTTGCGCCCGTTATTATCGATGACAGGACATATCTGCCGATACGATTTATAGCGGAGAGATTTAACTGGGGCGTTGAATGGAACGAGACAGCGCGGACGGTAACGATTACAAGAACGTATGAGGATGCGTCTGCGAAAATCGAAGAGCCTGAGGAGACTCCGGATGCCGAAGCGGTTCACACAAATGAATTTGACCTTGAAAAAGGCGTTGTTCTTTTAAATAACGGACTTGAAATGCCGATAATCGGTATAGGCACTTTTACACTTACGGACGAGCAAGCGGAGGATTCTGTTTATTGGGCACTATCCGACGGCTATCGGTTGATTGATACCGCTACGGCATATAACAATGAAGAAGGAGTGGGACGCGGAATAAAGAGAGCTATCGACGAAGGAATTGTAAATAGAGAGGATATCTTTGTAACCACAAAGCTGTGGCCGTCGGCATACAATTCGGAAGGTATTGACGCTTGCCTTGAAAAGTTGGGATTGGAATATGTGGATTTAATGCTGCTTCATCAGCCGATGGGCGATTATATCGCAGGTTACCGGGCAATGGAGCAAGCGGTTGCGGAAGGCAAAATCAAGTCTGTGGGACTTTCAAACTTTAATCAAACAAAGTTTGGCGAGATTATGGAGATTGCGACAATACCGCCTGCGATAAATCAGGTTGAAACGCATCCATATTATCAGGAATCGGAAATGATTGAATTTCTCGATCAATACGGTACGGTAATCGAGGCATGGTTCCCGCTTGGCGGACGCGGGCATACTCAAGAGCTGTTTGATAACGAAACAATAGCCGGCATTGCCGAGGCGCACGATAAATCTTCGGCTCAGATAATTTTAAGATGGCATTTACAAGCGGGACATATAGCCATACCCGGATCAAACAACCCCGACCACATTCAAGAGAATATCGAATTATTCGATTTTGAGCTGACTGATGAGGAAATGGAAAAAATGCGCGCGCTTGATACGGGCGAGCCATACTTCAAAGGTTTCAGCGATCAAAGCGAAGCAGAGGACGCAGCCGACCGTTGGGGATTGAATGTTGACGGCGACGCAGAGTAACAGAATCATACGGTGAGTAATTTGCAAACCAAATAACGCGATCCCGACCGGGAACGGGTTATTCTGTAATTTCAATGAAATACATATAAAAATCTATAAACCGGTAATATATTGAGGTGGCGACGCATGAAACAGGCTCTCATTGTTGACGACGATATACATATAAGAAAACTTGTGATTACATATGCAGAAAACGAAGGTTTCAAGTGCGTTGAAGCGGAAAACGGTCATCAGGCGGCAGAGCTTGCTTCGCGTACGGATTTTGATATTATAATATTGGATGTTATGATGCCGGATACAGACGGATTTACGGCGCTTGCCGAAATACGGAAAATATCTCAGGCGCCGGTGATAATGCTTACTGCCCGCAGTGAGGAGTATGATAAGCTCTGCGGCTTTGATCGCGGCGCGGACGACTATGTTTCAAAGCCGTTCAGCCCCAAAGAGCTTATGGCGAGAGTGAATGCGGTTTTGAAACGGGCACAGGTAAACCGGAGCGGTATATTGAGTTTCGGAAGACTTATAATCCGGGAAATGTCGAGAATTGTAACGATAGACGGAGAAACTGTGAATTTGACGCCGAAGGAGTTCGATTTATTGCTCAAGCTCGCTAAAAACGAACGTATGGTTTTAACACGCGAGCAGCTTATCAATTCCGTATGGGGATACGATTATCTCGGTGATATGAGAACGGTGGACACGCACATAAAGGCGCTGAGAGAACATCTCGGAGAGTGCCGTGATTTGATCCGGACAGTATGGGGAGTGGGGTATAAATTTGAGTACCGTGAATAAATTATCGAAAATGTCTGTCCGGCTGTGGCTTATAATGATGACGCTTGTTGTATTTACGGTAGCCGCTATGTGGACTGTACAGATTATAATTCTTGAAAGCAGCCATATAAAAACCGAAGAGGACAAATTGGAGAGCAGTGTTGCTGCGGTTTCCGGAGAGCTTACAAGCGGCGATTTGGTTGAGAATATCGGGATTTTGTCATATCTCGGGAAAACAGCAAGCGAAAAAATACTCATAGCCGACGCAAACGGCGAGCTTATTGCGGTTTACGCTTACGGTCATCCCGTGGATATGGAACGGGAACCCGAGGATAATATAATAATGTGGGAAATGATCAAAAAAAGCGATGAGTATGATAATATTACGGTGCGAAAGCCTTACAGCAGAGAGATATGCCTGAATCGGCGCGTGTATGCCTATGAAACGGGACTTCCCGTTACATATAACGGTACAGACGCGTATCTGATTCTTTACCGCTCGTTTTCGGATTTGCATAAGGTTATCGATATAAACAGACGACAGCTTATACTTTTAAGTATTTTGCTGACGCTTGCTTCCGCGGTACTTGCGGCGATACTGACGCGTAAATTCATAAAGCCGGTTTATATTATCAAAAACTCGATCGATGAGCTTGCAAAGGGAAATTTGGATGAGATACCTGATTTGAAATTAAAGGACGAAATGGGACGGCTTGCGGAATCGGTAAAGGAGTTAAGCCTATCCTTGCAGCGCGTGGATAAGCTCAGAAAAGAGGTTATTGCAAATGTTTCGCATGAGTTGCGTTCGCCGCTTGCTTTAATCGGCGGTTATGCGGAAATGGCGCGGGATATTCACCGCAGCGATGATGAAAAGCGCACCGGGGATTTAGACCTTATCATAAGCGAATCGAATCGCATGAGTGAAATGGTCAGCGATATTCTTGACTATTCGCAGCTCCGGGCGGGATATATGAAGCTGAACAGGGATTTGTATAATCTTTGCGAAATAGCCGAGTCTGAGATTATGCACTGTAAAAAGAGTGCGGATGAGTATGATATTAAAATAAAATTCGCAGCGGATAAAGACGAGATTCTGATTTCGGCAGACGCGCCGAAAATTTGTCGGGTAATCAGAAATCTTTTATACAACGCAATAAATCATACAAAAAACAACGGCGTCGTTACGGTTGAGATACATTCGGAGAACAATGTCCGTGTCGATGTAAAAAATCCCGGCGAGTCGATACCCGAACAAGACAGAGCGCTTATATGGGAGCGTTACCGTAGGAGCCAACACCGTGGCGGACGTCATGCCGGAACGGGAATAGGTTTATCCATCGTCAGCGCAATACTTGACGCGCACGAAATGAAATACGGTGTTGATTGCGCGGACGGAATTACAAGCTTTTGGCTTGAATATGAAACAGAATGAAACATATATGGAGTGAGATATGAAAAATTTATCGATTATAAAAAAGAGCGTCGCGTTTGCAGCGTCAATAGCCGTAATTTGCGCGGGATTTGCAATGTTTTTACAGTCGGATACGAACCGGGAAAAGACCGTATATGCAGCGGAATACCGGACGGACAACGCAGACTCGCCCGTTGTGTATATGACAACCGAAATAACGCCGGAGTCGCTTGTGCGAATATATGAAACTCTCGGCTTTGAGCCGGAGGGAAACGTGGCGGTTAAAATATCAACGGGCGAGCCGCCTAACAGTAATTATTTAAGACCGGAACTTATAAAGGATTTGGTGCAGGGCGTGACCGGAACGATTGTCGAGTGCAATACGGCATACGGCGGTTCGCGTTCATCAACCGCATTGCACAAACAGGTCGCGGCGGATCACGGCTTTACCGAGATTGCCGATGTGGATATTATGGATGAGGACAGTTCGCTTGAAATCTCCGTAAATGCGGAAAATGCAACAATTCATGAAAACTATGTGGGCGCTCATCTTAAAAATTACAATTCGCTTATTTGTCTTGCGCATTTCAAGGGTCACGCTATGGCGGGCTACGGCGGCGCAATTAAGAATATGTCGATCGGTATAGCGTCAAGAGAGGGTAAGAATTATATCCACACCGGCGGAAAAAGTCATACAAGTTGGTCGGGCGGAAATCAGAACGCATTCCTTGAATCTATGGGTGACGCGACAAGCGCGGTTGTTGATTTTCTTGACGGCAAGGTGGTTTATATAAACGTAATGAATCGCCTGTCGGTCGACTGCGACTGCTCTGGAAATCCGTCCGAACCGGATATGCACGATGTGGGGATTTTGGCGTCGTATGACCCTGTCGCACTCGATCAGGCGTGTATAGATTTGATTTATGCCGAGAAGGACGGCGCCGGCGCTTCCCTTGTAAACCGCATAGAAAACCGTAACGGACTTCACACTCTCGAACACGCCGAGGAGATAGGCTTGGGCAGCCGAAACTACCGGCTTATGGATATTGACGCGGAACAGTCCACGGAAAAACCGAATCAAAATGTTAAAATGTCATACGAAAACGGGGAACTTACAATCAGCGGTCTTGAAACCGACGCGGTTTTGCTTCATGCTTCATATTCAAATGAAACTCTTACAGGTACAGAAATTCTTAACGCCGAAAACGGTACAAAAAGTATAAATGCGGAACCGGGAGATAAATTTTTCTTGTGGAACAGTATAGCGTCAATGTATCCGCTTTGTCCGGCAGTCATGGTAACAGAAAATGACGAAACTCACAACAATGTGCTTATCGCGTATTTCTCGCGTGCAGGTGAGAATTGGCAGGTCGGCTATATTGACAGGGGCAACACCGCCGTTATTGCGGACTATATAAGCGAAAAAATAAATGCGGATGTATTTGAGATTTTACCTGTTGTTCCATATCCCGAAGGTTATGAAGATACAAAAACGATAGCAACTCGTGAGCGCAATAATAACGAGCGTCCCGAATTTAAAGGGAGTATAGACAATCTCGACCGATACGATACCGTATTTTTGGGTTATCCGATATGGTACGGCGGTATGCCGATGATCATGTATACGTTTCTTGAAGAATACGATATGTCGGGGAAAACGGTAATTCCGTTCTCGACGCACGGCGGCAGCGGTTGGGGCAGCAGCTTAAATGAATTGAAAACTCTGTGTCCCGAAGCGGAATTTGTCACCGGATTTTCAATCGCCGGAACAAATGCGAAAAATGCGCGGGATGAAGTCGGAACATGGCTTAGCGGATTGAATATCCGGTCAAATTAAACATGAGTGTTTTGCCTGTAAGGTAATCAAAATAAATAAGGAGGTTATTAAATGCAAAAAACGCTTAATTTCAAAAAAGGTATTGCATTTTTTATCGTTATGGCAATGATATGCGCCGCCTTTATATCGGTAGCGGTGATACGCAATAATAACGACAGTGCGCTTGCCGCCGACGGTGAAACGATTATCACTCTGCAAATTGATAATCCCAATATGACCGTAGACGGTCGGTCGGAGGAAATCGATCCGGGACGCGGAACTACGCCCGTTATTGTCAACGACAGGACTCTTGTTCCGATAAGGGCAATTATTGAAGCGGTCGGCGGTACGGTAGATTGGG
>JAFLUR010000085.1 GCA_022508725.1 Oscillospiraceae bacterium | reverse complement strand
ATTAAGGAAACACTGATTTAAAGGTAATCAAAAAATAATTTACGAAAAAATATACACTTATTCTTGCGCGCAAGCGCTCCGCAAACGCACTGTTTTTTCGCCCGGTTGCATGAGTGACAGGTAAAACAAAGTTTTACGACCAACCCGCCGAGGCTAAATTATTTTTTGATATTGATTTATTCGGTATTTCCTTTAGGAAGTTTTTCAGCTGTTCTCAAGCATTTTTTCAAGCTCCTCTTTTGAAAAGTCGTATTTGTTGTCGCAAAACCGGCATGAAAGCTCCGCGTGACCGTCTTCATCGATAATATTCCGTATTTCCTCGCGTCCGAGCGATATTACGGCGCGTTCCATTCGCTCCTTTGAGCAGGGACATTCGTAGCGCGGAGTGACGGTTTTGTTTTCCATAAGCATATCGACTCCGTTCGAGGCGGCGAAAAATATATCCTCCGCCGACATTCCGCCGCTTATCATCTTTGTGACGGGGGGAAGCGCGGCAAGGCTTTTTTCGAGAAGCTCCGCGGTGCTGTCATCGGCGCCCGGCATAAGCTGCAGGAATATGCCGCCGGAGGCGAGAACGCTGTTATCTGTGTCAACAAGGACTCCGAGGCTTACGGCGGTCGGGATTTGTTCGCTTGCGGCGAAATAGTAAGTGAGGTCCTCCGCTATCTCTCCGCTGAAAATCGGGACTCTGCCGATATACGGCTCTTTCATTCCGAGGTCGCGCATAACGCTCAAAGTTCCCTTTCCGACCGCTCTTCCGACGTCGAGCTTACCCTTTTCGCTCAGGGGAAGATGAACATAAGGGTTGGCAACACAGCCTCTTACACGGGAGAGGCTGTCGGTCACTGCCGTAATGCTTCCGAGCGGACCGTCGCCGTTGAATTGCAGGGTCGTTGTATCGGTTTCGTTTTTCAGTGACGCGCCTATCATGGCAGCCGCGCTGAGAGTTCTGCCGAGAGCGGCTGTCGCAACGGGGTATGTGTGATGTATTTTTTGCGCGTCGTTTACAAGTCCGGTCGTTATCGTCGTGAAAAGACGTACCGAACCGTCCGCGCTTGAACCTCTTACCAATATGTCTTTCATCGTTTATTCCTTTCGTTCGGTTATAATTATACGGTTATTTCAATATCGACACCGTATATGCCGATAACGGTGATCTGATCGGGTACGGTTATCGATACCGGCACATTTTTATATTCACCGGGGGTATAGCCGGAGAGATCGACCGATGCGGTTATCTGCGCGTCCTCAAGCCGGCGCTCGGTGGTAAAGAATTCCGGAGTTATCGACTGCGGCGCTCCGCTCAGCTTATCCTTTGATATTCCGGTGTATTCTATCGGCACCGTTTTTTGAATGTTTCGCTTTTCCTCTATGTCCGCGATGACGAGTATGCTCTCCTGATTTTCAAAGTACACGCCGTCTATAGAGGGCAGAGGGATGCTGAACTTTCGGTTTTGCCCCGGTGTGAGAGTGTCGGGGGCATAAAGGCGGATGGATTTCATTTCGTCATATAAATTTTCCGAAACGCCTGCGACCGATTCTGCGGGAGATACGGTCTTTGTGCGTATATCGTATTTGCCGCTCAAGGCGGTGGGATATATGACCTCTATGTTCATGACCTTTTTTCTGTACAGCTTGTTTGACACCGATATTGAATCGAAATCGGTATGAACATTGTACAGACCGGTTATTTCGTTGCCGAAGCCGTCGGAAAAGAAATAATCCGACGCGGCATTTTCCGATGAGGTCATGGTGCTTATATCCACATATGCGCGCGCCGATTCGATACGGTCTGTTTCCGATTGCGCGCCTCTTATCCGCAGTGTGTCGGGAACTGCGGACGAGGAAACAAGATAGGTTTTGTTAAGACCGTTGTGTTCTATTATCACGGGAATATCCTTTTCGGCGATATTATCCGCCGTAACGGTATATGTCGCGGTGTTTTTCCTTGATATTCTCACCGAATTGACGGGTATCGAAAAATCCGCCTGCATATTGTATTCGCCGGGCTCGCTTATGCCGGAAAGGTTGATCGACGCGTTTACCTTGTCGATAGCATTGAACAGATCGCCGCGTGTTCCGCTTAAGGTCACAGACGCGGTGAGAGGCTTTTCCGACCGGATCACGCAAAGTCCGCGTTCTTCAAGGCTGTCTTCGTAAGTAAAGGTCACCGGAATGTTTTTCACGTTGATCTCAATGATCGGGTTTTTTGTATATATTATGACAAACCATACAAGCACGGAAATAACGACCGTAACAATCCTCAGGAAGATCTCATTTGTCAGATTTTTTTTCATTGTTGTTCAGCACCTTCCGGAATTTTATTCTGTACGGGAAATTGGACACCTTTGAATTGTCGAGTTTTTTTATAAGAGCCTTTTTCAGAGTGTCTCCCGTCATATTTCTTGACATGGTTCCGTTTATTGCAAGAGATATTTTTCCCGTTTCCTCGCTTACGACCACAACGAGCGCATCGGACACCTCGGAAATACCGATCGCGGCACGGTGACGCGTACCGAGATCGTGAGAAAGATTGTTGTTTGAGGTTAGGGGAAGAACGCAGCCGGCGTTCATTATCCTGTCATCCCTTATTATCACCGCGCCGTCATGCAGAGGGGTATTGTGGAAAAATATGGTTTCAAGCAGAGGCGCCGATACCGTCGAATCGATTATCGTTCCGGTCGTCATGATCTCACCGAGTCGTGTTTCGCGTTCTATTACTATCAGAGCGCCGGTTTTGGTCGAGGACATATTCGTCGCCGCGGTCGTTATTTCTTCTATGCTTTTAATGCGCCGTTCATCATCGGGCGTGAGCGATGTGATATTGAGTATGCTTGCGGGCTTGGATCTGCCGAGTCGTTCGAGAAACGAACGCAGCTCGGGCTGAAATATCACAAGAACGGCGAACATACCGACCTGCATGGTGGTTTCAAGCAGATAATTGACCGCCGTGAGCTTCATCCATATACTGATCTGAAGAACTATTATAAGTATGGTTATTCCCTTTAAAAGCTGTCCCGCGCGTGTTTCACGGATGAATTTAAGAAGATAAACCCCGAGAAGGACAATTATCGAAACGTCGATAATATCATTCCATCTGAAAAGATGCAAATATTTTATGACGGTGTTTATTATTATATCCAAATTCAGTCATCTCCCGGTTTTTATTTAAAACGCTCGCCGCAGGCGGTGCAGGTATATGTAAATCCGCCCTTTAAAGACGCGATCAAATTCCATATTCCGACCAGAATGGCGACGACAACGAGTATTTTGAGAAGCGATACCTTTTTAAACGGTGATTTTGACACCTTGAGTTCTTTTGTTCCGCATTCCGGACATTTAATATTCATAAGACATTCCTCCGTTTTGATACTTATATAATAATTGTATCATTTATAAATAAAATTGTAAAGAGAAAAATAAAATTGATTTTATTGATATTTACTATTGATATTTTGATTTTATTTTATTATAATATAATTTATACCGGAATAACGGGAAAAGAACGGTGAGGATTTCCGGTAATTTAACGGAAAGGCGAATATTATTTTATGAAACAGGCTGTAAATATACTTATGTGTCTTATGAAGCTGGATATAGGCGGAGCGGAAACTCATGTGGCGGAGCTTTCAAAGGAGCTTTCGGCAAGAGGATACAATGTGGTCGTGGCGTCAAACGGCGGAGTTTACGAGAAAGAGCTCGGTGAGGCGGGCATAAAGCACTATAAGGTTCCGCTGCAAAACAAAAATCCGGTCAATGTGATAAAATCCTTTAAAATGCTCGGCAATATAATAAGGAAAGAAAATATAACGCTTGTACATTCTCATGCGCGCATACCGTCTTTTATACTCGGAAAGCTTAGGAAGAAAATGGGATTTCCGTTTGTGACAACGGCGCATTGGGTCTTTACAACGAAATACGGCTTAAAATATATAACAGACTGGGGACAAAAAACGATCGCGGTAAGCGAGGATATAAAAACCTATCTGATCGATAACTACAATATTCCCGAGAAGGACATATTTGTGACGATAAACGGGATAGACACGAAAAAATTTTCGAAAGATACTCCGTCCGGCGGCATAAAAAAGGAATTCGGAATAAAAAGCAGCGACAGAGTGATAGTTTATGTAAGCCGTATGGATAAGAGCAGGAGCGCCGTGGCAAAGCAGCTCATAGAGATCACCGAGGAGCTTTGCGGAAGGATAGAGTGCCTGAGGATAATCATTGCCGGAGACGGCGATGATTTTGAGAATGTGTCTGCCATGGCAAAAGGCGTCAACGAAAAACTCGGACGCGAGGTCATATCGCTTGCGGGCGCAAGGGTGGATGTAAACAATATTATTGCGGCGGGAGAGCTGTTTGTCGGGGTGAGCCGCGCGGCGCTGGAGGCGATGAGCTGTGAAAAGCCCGTTATTATAGCCGGAAATGAGGGATATATAGGACTTTTTGAAGAAAATAAGCTCGGCATCGCAAAGAGAACCAATTTTTGCTGCCGGGGATGCGAAATGTCCGATAATAAAAAGCTGTTTGACGATATAGTGCGATTTTTTGAAATGAATTACGAAAGAAAAAAAGAGATTGCCGATTTTTCGAGAAAACTGATACTTTCCGAGTATTCGGTTTCAAGAATGGCGGACGACGCGCTCAGGGCATACGGAGCGCTGACGAAAATTCCGTAAGGACGGTATTCGGCATATTATTTTGGGAAACACCGGTTTAGCTGAATTATTTTTTGATATTGATTTATTCGGTATTTCCTTTGTTCTTACAAAAAATCGAAAGGAAAGACGTAATGAAAAAAATCTTGATTTCGGGATACTACGGCTTCGGAAACAGCGGTGACGACGCGCTTCTGCTTTCGATAATCCGTGGACTTAAAGAGAAGATCCCGGATTGTGCGATAACGGTGCTGTCGGCGAATCCCGGTGAAACGGCGGCGCTGTACGGCGTGGACGCCGTAGACAGATGGAATATATTTAAAATAATAAAGAGCGCCGCGCGGTCCGACCTGCTTGTGTCCGGCGGAGGAACTCTCATACAGGACGGAACAAGCACAAAATCGCTTGTTTATTATCTTGCCGTTATTATGACAGCGTATATTTTCCGCACAAAAATAATGCTTTATTCAAACGGGATAGGACCTCTCGGGAAAAAGGGCAACATAAGGATAACGAGAAATATTTTAAACAAGGCGGATCTGATAACTCTGCGGGATGAGGCGTCGGAGAAAACGCTTGCCGAAATAGGGGTCACAAAGCCGAAAATCGAGCTGACGGCGGATCCCGCGTTTCTGCTGGAGGCGGACACGGGCGGGCGGAGCGCGGAGCTTATCGCTAAATGCCGCGGCGGAAAAAGTGAGTTTTTTATAATATCGATAAGGCGCTGGCGCACTCTTTCGGAGGATTTTGCCGGAGTTATCGCGGAGGCGGCGGATCATACGGCGGAAAGGTACGGTATGACGCCCGTATTTCTGCCCATGCAGCTTTCGGCGGACGGCGATATTTCAAGAGAGGCGGCGGCTAAAATGAAGAGCAGGCCGGTAATGCTGGACGAGCGTATGACAACGGGAGAAACGCTTGCGGTTATCGAGCGGGCAAAGCTTTGCATAGGTATGCGGCTTCATACGCTTATATATGCGGCATCGAGGGGGGTCCCGGTGACGGGGCTTGTGTACGACCCAAAGATAAACGGTTTTATGGATTATATAGGACAGAATATGTACACCGATGTATCCGGTGTGAAAAAGGAAAAGCTTATCGGAATGATAGATGAATGTATGCTTGATTATGATGAGATAAAGCGGAGAATAGACGGCAGGGTATGCGAGCTGAGGATAAAAGCGGAGAAGAATTCCGATTATGCCGCCCGGCTTTTGGAGGGGGGTCCGGAAAATGGCAAATAAAATGCTGCGAACGGCAGGATTTATGGCGGCTGCGACCATGCTTGCGAAAATATGCGGTATGGCGAGGGATATGCTTATAGGCGCATTTTTCTCGACCGGGACATCGGCGGTGGCGTATATGACGGCGTCAAAGCTGCCGACAATGATGTTCGACATTATCATAGGCGGAGTGATATCCGCAACGTTTATACCGGTATTCAACAGCGTTATGGAGAAAAAATCAAAACGCGAGGCGATGGAATTCGCAAGCAAGTTTATAACCATGATACTTATTATAACGTCGCTTATATCGGTATTCGGAATTTTGTTTGCCGATAAGCTGATAAACTTTATGGCGCCGGAATTCAATGCCGAAACGCACGATCTTGCGGCAAAGCTCTCATCGGTAATGTTTCCGATGATAATTTTCACAGGTCTTGCGTTCAGCTTTGTGGGAATACTTCAATCCTTCGGAGAATTCAATATCCCGGCGATCATAAGCCTTGTTTCGAATTTGGCGATAATCCTTTATTTTGTTGTATTCGGAAAAAAATTCGGAGTGGAGGGACTTGCGGTAACAATGCTTTTTGCGTGGAGCCTGCAGGTTATAATACAAATTCCGTCGCTTAAAAAATTCGGATTTAAGTACCGGCCGTCTTTGCGGCTGTGGGATGAGAATATAAAGGCGGCGCTCGGAATTGCGGGTCCCATGCTTATAAGCACATGGGTACAGCCGTTGTATTCGATAGTCAATTCGCGCCTTGCGTCGGGAATTGACGGAGGCAGCGCGGTCGCGGCGCTTGAATACGCCAACAGGCTTTATGTTATTGTTGTCGGAGTGTTTTCGTTCGTTGTTACAAATTTGATATTTCCGAGAATGTCACGGGCGAATGCGGCGGATGACCGGGACGGGGCAAAAACGCTTGTTTCGGTGTCCCTGAGAGCGATATCGATAGTTATACTCCCGATAATGGCGGGATTTACAATACTGTCAAGGTCGATAACCTCGGTGCTTTACGAACACGGCGTGTTTACTCCGGAGGCGGTTTCGATGACGGCGAACGCGCTTTTGTGCTATTCCTGCGGAATGATATTTCTTGCGTACAACGAAATTTTGAGCAAGGCGTTTTTTTCCATGCAGGACGCAAAGACGCCCATGATAACCGCTCTGGTGAGCATGGCTGCGAATATCGCGCTTGCCTATATCCTTTCGGCAAGATTGGGAGCGGGCGGACTTGCTCTGGCAACGGCAGGGGGGTCTGCGGTAAATGCGGTGCTTAATTTCATACTCATGAATAAAAAGAGCGGAAAGGTTTTCGGCGAAAAGGATATTAAAGCCGTAATAAAAACCCTCGTATCCGCGCTTGTAATGGCGGCGGCGGTTTATGTGTGCTCCCGGATAATGCTTTCGCATACCGCCGGAATGCAGGCTGCGGAATGGATAAAAAGCGCGGTCGTATGCGCGGTGTGTGTTCCCGTGGGAATTGTTGTATACGCGGTGTGCTGTGTTGTTATCGGAGTGGAGGATGTGAAAAACATATTGGCTCCGTTTATCAAAAAAATAAGGCGACAGGAAAGGAACTGATCATGAACGGTATTATTTGGACTTTTATATGCGGATTTTGGGAAATGTTTAAAAAAAGCGGGATATACGCGGCTTTTGATAAGCTGTACAATGCGATTTCCTCGTCATTCTCAAAAAGCGTTATCGTAGGCGGAATATCAGGATATCAATGCGGCGAGGATTTTCTCAAATCTTCTTTTTTGTACAGAGCGGCGGAAAAGATATTTGTATTCCTAACCGCGATAAGGGAAAGGTGCGGAAAACAGCTTGCGGATATTATCCGGAAAAGTGTGATAATATCTTCATGCAGGGGTTTCCTCCATTCGGTATATGCGCTTAATATACGGACCGGGGGAATACTGCTGCTTGCGGCTTCTCTGGCGTGTTTTGTCGTGAGATACGTCGTTTATTCGTCCTTTGTGCCGATACTTGCCGCAGCCGCGGCGGTAGGAGCGCTGTGTATCTTTACAAACCGGAATATCGCCGATTTTCTCAATCACAGTGCGGTTGTGGGATTTTTTACAAGGATGCTCGGACTTGAAATAGATTACGCGTTTTATAAATCAAAGGAAATCGGAAGCACGGGGGCGTATGTTGTTACCGCGCTGACCGGTATTCTTGCGGGAGCCGCGGCGGCGGTCAATATAAAATACGGTGTTTTGGCAATACCGGCGGTGTTTGCGGTGCTGTGCGTGATCTCCTCGCCGATTGCGGGGGTGTATTTTGCCGTAATAAGCGCGCCGTTCGTTCCCACCATGGTTCTTGCGGGAATATGTATTCTTACAATGATCTCCCTGTTTTTGCGCAGTCTGTATGTGAAGGTGTTCAGATGGAAATTCGGAGGCGTCGGCTTCGGTATAACGGTGCTTTCGGCAATATTTTTTATTACGTCGTTTACCTCTTTCGCAAGGAGAAACAGTCTTACGGTATGGGCAATGTATTTTGTGTTCATGTCCTTTTATTTCGTGATACTCAATTCGGTGAAAAATCTGAAACGGCTTGACGGGCTTATGCGCGCGTTTGTCATATCCGGCGCATTTGTTGCGGCATACGGCATAATGCAGTATATTTTCGGCTGGAATACGTCGAATGCGTGGATAG
>JAFLUR010000084.1 GCA_022508725.1 Oscillospiraceae bacterium | reverse complement strand
ATAGCGCCGTTTATAGCGCCGATACTCGTTCCGCATACCGCCGTAACATTAAACCCCATATCTTTAAGCGCCTGCCATACTCCGACCTCGTATGACCCCTTTGCACCGCCTCCGCCCAGCGCAACGCCTACCTCTTTCATCAAAGCCTCTTCCACTAATGCCACTCCTTAATACCGCCCGATGTTCAATGCTTTGGATTTAAAATATCTCTCCAATCAAGATCTCCTCTTTCAAGTCCGTGTATAAGCACCTCTGCGGTAGCCACATTTGTCGCAAGAGGAATATTATGTACATCACACAATCTGGTTATAGACGCAATATCCGTTTCGTAATTTTCCGGTTCGAGCGGATCGCGGAAAAACAGCACAAGATCTATTTCGTTATAAGATATTCTTGCGGCGATCTGCTGATCTCCGCCCTGTGCTCCGGATAAAAATCTGTACACATTCATTTTTGTATTTTCAATAATGATCTTTCCGGTCGTTGCCGTCGCATACAAGGAATGTTTTTCAAGGATCCCTTTATATGCAATACAAAATTGTACTATCAGTTCTTTCTTTTTATCATGCGCAATCAGTGCTATATTCATATCGGTTGCTCCTTTCCGCAGAATCGGTAAAACAGCCTGCCTTATCCTCTGCTTTCCGCCTCCGCACAATGCTTCATCCTCGTTATCGGAATATTTGCAACAAGAGCGGGTATCTGACGCTGACCGTCCTCGCTCTGTACCCCGGTAAGCTGTATATCATACTCGTCCCGATCTATTTCGGCATATTTCAGAATAACCTCCAAAATTTCGCCTTTAAGAGTTTCCAGAAATTCCGGGGACACATTTGCCCTGTCATGAACAAGCACAAGCTGAAGTCTGTTTTTTGCCTCATCTTTAGATTTTGTTTTTTTACTCTTAAAAAAACTGAAAAAATCCATTTGTCAAATCCCCTTCCTATTTATTTCCTCCAAACAGCTTTTTAATCTTTGACATAATACCGTCGTCCGCGTCAAGATCCATAAGCGGCAGCTCCTCGCCCGTAATTCTCGCCGCGATATTCCTGTACGCCGTACCCGCCTTTGATTTTTCCGACACAACGATAGGTTCTCCTCTGTTTGTGGATGTTATTATATCCTCATCATCCGGCACGACGCCTATAAGCTTAACGGCGAGTATTTCCGCTATATCGTCAAGATTCATCATATCGCCTTTTTTAACCATTCCCACTCTCAAACGGTTTACAATAAGACGGATGTTATGTATATCATTCGCTTCCAACAAGCCTATTATTCTGTCGGCGTCTCTTACCGCGGAAACCTCGGGCGTGGTGACAAGCAATGCTCTGTCCGCCCCCGCTATGGCATTTCTGAAACCCTGCTCTATACCCGCCGGACAATCTATAAGCACATAATCAAATTCCTGTTTGAGTTCACCGCACAGCTTTTTCATTTGTTCGGGATTAACCGCGTTTTTATCTCTTGTCTGTGCCGCCGGAATAAGATACAACCCGTCGAACCGCTTGTCCTTTATCATAGCCTGATTTACTCTGCATCTTTCCTCAACAACATCCACTATATCATAAACAATCCTGTTTTCAAGACCAAGCACTATATCAAGATTTCTCAAGCCTATATCCGTATCTATAAGCACAACCTTTTTTCCTTTAAGGGCAAGCGCCGTTCCCACATTGGCGCTTGTGGTCGTTTTTCCTACCCCTCCTTTTCCCGATGTTATTACCACTACTTCTCCCATTGTCTGACCTCCGGTTAAAAAAAATCGCATATCAAATATAAATTTATCAGTATATTTTCATTCCGTATGTTTTTATTCCATACATCCCAATTCCATATACCTTTAACGGTATTGTGTTAAATTATGGAATTACCATGAAAATCAATTTGTTTATATTATATCATATCCGGACACGATTGTCTATATTTTTTGTGAAAAATAATTACATTTATTAAAAATAACCTATAATGATGATTTATTTATGTATAAATTTGATAATATTTTACCGGTATTTACCATCATAAGCCATCATCTGCCGGTATTCAAATATTCATCTATATATATATTGTTATCCTTTATATATGCCCGTTCGGGAAGCGTGGTCCCTCTCACATCATTATCGGGAGGACGTGTTATTATATCCGCAATTCTTATCTGCGTAGGCGACATATTAAGCGCCACGATATATGCCTCTCTGTTCCCGGTGCATCCGGCATGGATTATTCCCCTTACCGCGCCCATAACGACAATGCTTCCCGCCGCTATGACCTCCGAGCCGGGATTTACATCACCTATTATAACAAGATTTCCCTCCGACTCCACTCTCTGACCGCTTCTTATCGTTCCCTCGCAGAATTTTGTGTATCCCGCGTTTATATCGCTGAAAATTTTCGGTTTTTTCACCGGCTCGGTCTCATACCCTATATTTATACGGGCGTCCTTGAGTATTCTGAGTACGGTCTGTTCAAGCTCAAGCTTTTCCGACTGAGTAAGCTTTCTGCCCGTAAAATTTATATTGCATGAACCCTTTGAAAAAAAATTCACCGCGCTTTCAAGCTTTGCCGTCAGCTCCTCTGTTATCACCCCAAACGGCACATCCGGAGATAAAACGATCTTTACTCCGTTTCTGTCGCCTTTAAGCACTACATTTTCCTTTATCACCTGAAAATTCCTCCTCTACTGAAGCACTGTTCCTATAGTATAATTATCCTCTACATTAACATGATTGATATTAAAATACTCATCAAAAATATCTCTGGCGACATTGGCGGCATTTGCTCCCCTAACGCCGTGCTCTATTACCACGCATACCGCTATCTCCGGATTTTCAAACGGAGCGAACGCCACAAACAGCGCATTGTTGCTTACCTTTGTTCCCACCTGCGCGGTTCCCGTTTTTCCTCCTATCGATAGGGGATAATTTTCAAAAATCTGGCTTGCCGAGCCTTCCTCGACAACCTTTCTCATTCCGTTCTTGACCGCCTCAACCGTCTCCGCCGACATATTTATTCTTTCCGCCACCTGCGGTTCTCTGTTCATGACGGTACTTCCGTCTACCGATGAACGTACCGATTTTATGATATTCGTTTTATATCTTGTTCCGCCGTTTGCTATGGTCGCAATGTAATTTGCAAGCTGTATCGGCGTAAATGTGCTGTCCGACTGACCTATAGCCGCCTGTATCGTATCTCCGCCGTACCACGTCTTATCCTCTTTCGTCTGTCCTATCTTTTCTTTCAGTGCGGGACTTGCCACGTTTCCGCGTACCTCCTCGCCGAACTCAAGTCCGGTAAGCTCGCCGAGTCCGAACTTTTTTGCGTATTCGTCAAGAGTTTCTATTCCCATACGTCTGCCCGCCTCATAGAAAAAGTAGTTGCAGGAGTTTTCAATTGCGCCGGAAACATTCAGCTTCCCGTGAGTTCTGTGCTGCTCCGTCCATATCCAGCATCTCGGCTGATAGCTTTTGTAAAACGCATATATACCCTTGCACTCGATGATCTCGTTAATTCCCACATTTCCGCTTTCGATCGCGGCAATCGCGCTGAGCGGCTTGAAGGTTGAACCCGGCGTATATGTTCCTCCGAGCGCTCTGTTAAACATAGGCTTGTCTTTATCCTCATTGAGCTCGGCATAATCCCGGTTGAATGTGGACGGATCGTAGGTCGGATATGACGCCATTGTAAGCAGATCGCCGTTTTTTATATCTATAACGACAACCGCCCCCGCATTTGCGTCTCCGCCCTTTTTCTCCTGATTTTTTCCGTTTCTGCTTATTGTTTCTATATTTCTGCTCAAAGACTCCTCCGCCACACTTTGCAGATCCGAATCAATGGTAAGAACAACAAAATTACCCGGTATAGGCTCAACATCCTGTATCAATTTCACATTGTTTCCGTTTATGTTCTGTTCCGAGCTTGTCGAACCGTCCGTTCCGTGCAGATATTCCTCCGCAATTCCCTCAACGCCTTGTTTTCCGACGTACTCATTATATCCGTAGCCCTTATCCTTGAGACGTTCATATTCATCCGGACTGATTTTTCCCATTCTGCCGAGTACATGAGCCGCAAGGGTACCCATATTATAATTGCGGACATACTCGTTTACCACGCTTATGCCGTCAAACTCATTTCCTCTTTCCTTTATCTTTGTTACCACATTTATATCCACATCGGACGCTATCGTAAAGGGAGTTTTTGTGGAAAATCCTCCCGCAAGCTCCGCGTCGTAGCGCAGTCCGATAATTCTGCGCACATCATATTCGCTGTAATCGTCGCTTATCTTGTAATATCGCTTATAAAAATCAAACAGCTCCCTCGCGCTCATATTATCGTTAAGATCGATAAGCTTTTTATCCCCGTTTTTTCTTTCCTTAAACCATGACGTTCTTTCATCCTCGGCGCTTCCGCTTCCGTTATCGTCTCCGAACCTGTAATCCCAGCTTGCAATATCCACCGGGAAGGAATCCTGATATATGTATCCGGATTCGGCAAGTATATCAAGGCATTTGAGGAGCATTTCATATATCTCGTCATTTGTTTTATCCGTCTTCAGAAATTGCAGAGCATATCCTATACGGTTGCTTACCATAGGCTTTCCGTTGCGGTCGTATATTTCACCGCGCGGCGCCTTCACGACGACCGAATTTGCCACGCGCTTGTTTGAGATGGCAAGATACCGGCTCCCCCTGAAAATCTGCAAATATCCCGTCCTGATTATAAGCGCAGCCAAAGCAATTCCCACTATACATCTGATTATCAAGAATCTAGATTTCATACAACCTCCAAATATCAATATCTCTTGCGTACCTTTTTTATCAGTTCACGGCGCACCTTTTTACAGAGCGTAAATTTGCACATCGGGTATATCACCGCGGTCATTGCGGTATTATACAATGCCGCGGGCAGTATTACGCTCTTTATTTCCCTAACCATATCCGCTCCCGTGCCCATTGACAGAAGCATAAGCAAAAATTCGCTTATAAATGTAAACACAAATACACAGGGCATCGCAAAGGCTATCTTTTCCTTAAAAAAATGTTCTCCCGCCGCATATGTAATAAGCGCGGACAGCGAAAATAAAAGCACGCTCAAAAACATGGTTCTTCCCGCAAGCGTATCCATAATGAAGCCGCAGACAACAGGCACCGCAACACAATAAGAAAAGCTTTTTTCCAAGACCGCAAAGCATATCACAAACACAAACAATATATCGGGCGAAACGCCTTTTATATCCCAATACACGCATACACTCGTCCGGAAAATAACCAGAATAAATATCCATATTCCGATGTATATATTCTTTTTTAAATTACCGGTCTCCATCACAAATCACCAATACCTCATACAGATTATTAAAGTCAACCACAGGCTCGACCACCGCATACTGCATCGTGCCGGCACTGTCCGAATTGACCTTTATAACCGTCCCTACCGGCATACCCGGAGGATATATCCCTCCGAGTCCGGATGTTTCAAGCAGATCGCCGACTATCACGGAAGCATCCTTTCCTATGAAGGTCATTATACAGTTTCCGCTGCGGCTGTATTCGGGATCACCCTCTACGATCGCCGGTTCTCCCGTTCTGATGACCCTTACTCCGACGGCATTGTCAAGATTGATTATTGCTGATATTCTCGACCATGTGGTCCCTGCCTCGGTGACCTGTCCGACAACGCCTCCGCCCGTCACAACAACAGATCCCTCTTTTATCCCATGATGAGTTCCTTTATCTATAACTATGGTCTCATTCCGATTATCCGGCTCGTATGAGATAATTCTTGCCGCAACTGTGTTGTATTCGCTCATCTGTACATTTTTTATATCAAGCAGCTCTCTGAGCCTGTCATTCTCTGCCTTATATTCCTCCATACCGCGGCTTTCTCTTTTAAGCTCGTTCACTTCATTGACCAAACGTTCGTTTTCTTCCTTATAGCTGTGCATTTCCCATATGGATACCGAAAGCTTGTCTATTGAGGATGATACCCACGACGCCGCCGACTGTGCGGGTGAGATCACGACCATCAGCGCGTTTGTAAGATAATTTTTGCCTCCGGTTATCTGCATTATACCCGCAGCCGTCAAAACCGCGGCAATTATTATTCCTATCGCAACAACAACTTTATTCTTAAAAAAAGACATTTATAAACCCTTTCCGTAAAATGTCGGATCAAAAAATCCGGTATTTTTATCTTTTGCCTCTGCCGCCGGATGACTTGATAAGCGTATCTATATCCTCCAATGCCTTACCCGTTCCGAGAGCCACGCAGTCAAGCGGATTATCCGCAATATAAACGGGTATTCCCGTACACTGCTCTATAAGCTTGTCAAGACCTCTTATAAGCGCTCCGCCTCCCGTGAGTACTATCCCGCTCTCCATTATATCCGACGCAAGCTCCGGAGGAGTCTTTTCAAGCGTAAATTTTATTGCCTCAACCATTTCGGAAATATTCTCGCTCATAGCCTCTCTTATCTCGGCCGCCGAAATTTCGATATTTTTGGGAAGTCCCGAAACCATGTCGCGTCCTCTTACGTTATAGTTACTCTCATTATTGTATTTATATGCCGAACCGGTTGTTATTTTTATCTCTTCCGCCGTTCTGTCACCTATATTAAGATTATATTCTTTTTTTATGAAGCTTATGATGGAATTATCGAGCGCGTTTCCCGCAATTCTTATCGATTTGCTTGTTACAATGCCGCCGAGCGAGATTACCGCCACCTCGGTCGTTCCTCCGCCTATGTCCACGACCATGCTTCCGGACGCTTCTTCAACCGGCAGATTGGCTCCGATCGCCGCCGCCATAGGCTCTTCTATAAGGCATACATCCTTTGCGCCCGCCTCTATGACCGACTCCTCGACCGCCCTTTTCTCAACATCCGTAATACCCGACGGTATACAAACAACGACTCTCGGCTTAAATATCCTTTTGCTTCCGCTGTAAGCCTTTTTTATAAAATACTTTATCATTTCCTGCGTAATATCAAAATCGGCTATGACTCCGTCCTTCATGGGTCTTATGGCGACAATATTCCCCGGCGTCCTGCCGAGCATTTCCTTTGCCTCATTGCCCACCGCCAATACACGGTTCTCATTTTTATCGATCGCGACAACAGACGGCTCGCGCACTATTATTCCTTTGCCCTTCATGTGTACGAGCGTGTTTGCCGTTCCCAAATCTATTCCTATATCCTTTGCAAAAACCGCCATTTTATTTTCCTCCCAAAATATCAAATTCAAATTCCTTTTTCAAAAGATCCGCCAGTGTCTTGACCGGCAAACCGACGACATTGAAGTAATCGCCTTTTATCCCCTTTATCAAAAGCGCTCCCAAGCCCTGTATTCCGTAAGCGCCCGCTTTATCCGCAGGCTCTCCGGTATTTATATAAGCATTTATCCTGCCTGCGTCCGCATCGTCAAACATTACCCTTGTTTCACATACCGCGGTAGCCTCAAATGCCCTTTCGGTATCTATCACGCATATACCTGTATATACGCTGTGTTCTCTTCCCGAAAGCCGCGAAAGCATATCGAACGCATCATCCCTGCCCGACGGCTTGCCCAAAATCTCTCCGTCAAGCACCACGACCGTATCCGCCGATATTATAAGGGTCTTTTCGGCATATTTTCCATGTTTGAATACGGCGTTTGCCTTTAAAAGAGCAAGCTCCTGCACATATATATCCGGTGGGACTCCGTTCTTTTCGACAGTTCCTTCGTCGGCGTCGCTTACGGCGATCTCAAAGTCCAGACCGAGTCCGGATAATATCTCACGTCTTCTCGGTGAGCCCGATGCCAAAACTATTTTCATATCTTCCTCCGTAAAATCAAGTCACAATTCCGGCTGTTATTTTCTCCCGGTGGAACCGAAACCGCCGGTTCCGCGCTTCGTTTCGCCGATTTCCTCCGCTTCCTCCGCCATTGCTCTTATAACGGGCGTAAAAACGATCTGTCCTATTCTCTCGCCCGGCTCTATCGTATAATCCTCATCACCGAGATTTATCATAGGACATATTATCTCCCCTCTGTAATCGCTGTCTATAACTCCCACGCCGTTTGCCATAGACAATCCTTTTAGGCTGAGTCCGCTTCTTGCGTATAAAAGAATGACAACATTCCTTTCCTCCGCTTCGACAGCAATGCCGGAAGGCACCTTTTTTATTTCTCCCTTTTTTATCACAAGCTTTTCATCGCCGGCATAGCATATATCCATTCCCGCGGCGTCCTCTGTCTCATAGCGGGGTATCCTCGCCCCGGCGCGCAATTTTTTAAATTTGACATTCATAAACAAAGCCTCCGCAAACACCGGTTTACGGTATTTCCTTATTCCACTCCTCTGTAATAATGACCTCTTGTATAAGTATTGTCGATCATTTTCACATCTGATTTATCTTCTCTCAACGCATACTTGTACATACTAATTATTTTATCACATTCGGAAAATTTTTCAACAGTAAATATCAATCTTATTGAATTTATTTTCAATTTTTTTATATCCGCCAGTTTATCCGCCATATAAACGGGCTTTGAATTAAGCAATGACGATATGCAGTTTTCGCCGCACATTACCGGAAATATCTCATTAACACGGTCTTTCAGCGAAAAGGCATTTTCATGATTCCCCCGGCATTTGCCGTATAATTTCCCCACACAGGCTCTCATTGTCATAAGC